>JAGLDW010000863.1 GCA_023145395.1 Lentisphaeria bacterium
CTGCGGAGCGGGGGGGGAGGAGAGGGGAAGTGTACAGGCGCAGGGGGAGCGTGATCTTGTTCACCAACGACACAAGGTCGTTGGGGTCCCAGGCAGGCGCGGGGTCCACCGTGATCGTTGTTCACCAACGACACAAGGTCGTTGGGGTCCACCGTGATCTTGTTCAACGGCGCAAGGTCGTTGGGGTCCACCGTACCCACTTGTCTTGCACCTTCTGCGTAGGAGCATGACGCCAGACTCTCTTGCCCCGTTCTCTACGGAGTGGCCCATCCTCGATCGCGCCAGCGAGAACCACCGCTTTCGGCGGACGGAGAGCCGGGTGCCTTGCCCGGCGCGTCCGCCGAAACTTGATGTGGGGTCCGGGGAGCGCACGCGCTCCCCGGCGGGGTTTGGGGTAGCACCCCATTGCCCTGTCCTCTGCCAACTCTGGTTCGCCTTTTCATTTTCCCAGTCGCAGGAGGATCACATCGCCGGTGGTGGTGGCGACGGCGACATCGGCGCCCATGGGGACGAGCGAGGTGATGGTTGAGTTCAAGCGGCGCCCGGCTAGAACCGCGCCTTGGGTGTCGAGGAGATGGATCCGGTTTCCTGCCCCGACGAGAATTTCGTCCCGCCCGTCCCCGTCTGTGTCGCGAGCGAGAATGTGGCTGACAGGCGCGTGCAGGTTGGTGCTCCAGAGATGCTTCCCCTGACCATCGAGCGCGTAGATGTAATGACTGCGGGATCCCGCCAGGACTGCTTGAGGGACGCCCGCTTCCAGTCTGACGGGCGCGAGGCAGGTGATGATGTCGCCTGCGGGAAAGTGCCAGCGTCGGTCGAGCTTGTCTCCGTTGACGCCGAGCGCGTAGACGTTGTTCATGTTGGTGCCGCAGAGAATCTCCAGTGGATCGACCCCGTCGAGATCCACGGTGCAGACGGCGGTGAGCGCCGAAGCCCAGCCGTCGTTGCCATTCCTGTGAAGGACCTTGCCATCGGCGCCGATGACGAGACAGTTGCTGACGCAGGTGATCTCGGCCGGTCCGCCGATGATGTTCGCGTTTCCGTCGCCGGTCATGTCCGCAGCGCAGAGCGAGGTGCAGATGCCATACTGCCGCACCTTCCAGATCCGTTTTCCCGTGCTGTCCAGCGCGTGAATGTGCATGTTCGCGGCGCCAAAGACGATTTCCTTTTGGCCGTCGCCAGTGAGATCGGCGGCGAGCACGTGTTTGACCTCGCCCGCGCGCCAATAGCGCCCCCAGTAGGGATCATGCCCCTTCTCTCCCTCGAAACTCCAGCGTTTGGAGCCGTCGGCGGCGAGAAGGTAGCAGCAGCTGTCGTCGCTGCCCGCCACGATCTCGGAGACGCCATCGCCATCCACGTCCGTGACAAGCACGGAGTTGACAGCACCACCCGTCTCGAAGCGCCAGAGCGCCGTGCCCTTCGCATCCAGTAAATGGACGTTCTTATCGGCGCAGGCGACGGCGAGCACAGACGCCTGCCCATTGCGCAGAGGCGCTGCGGCGAGGTCGCGCACCTCGCCGGGAAGATGACGGGTCCACACTGCTTTCATTCCGGCGGTGCGCAACTCGTCGGGCAACTTGGCTTCAGCCGTTGGCGGCGTGGCGGCATCCCAGGCGGTCTGCAAGTTTTTTCCGCGGAGTTCGCAGGCCTGCGGAGTCCGCAGCCAGGCCTCCGGTAGCTCTTTCGGCAGGTGAAAGGTGTTGGCATTGAAGGCGAACGATCCGCGGGCGGCCAGATGCAGCTTTGTCTCTCCGAGCTGCAGCGTGGCGGGACCAAGCCCGATGCACGTGATCTCCTCGCCGTCGCGGACGAGGAAGACACGTTCGTCAATCCGTCGAACACGGGCATCCACCGTTTTCTTTTCGGAGCTGACGAAGAAAAGATTCGCGAAAATATGGCGGTCTCCCTGGGCCATGGTTCGCGAGACGGACTGCTGGATGATGTTGACGACGGGTTCCGCGTAGGGATAGCTCTTGAACCACTTGCCCACGTTGTCGCGATCCCGGGTGAGTGACAGGGCATCGGCACCGTGGCACTCCAGAGCGAAGGTGTCGATGACGGAGGGCGGTTTCGGGATGTCCAGATCGAAGGCGTCGATCACCGTTTCGGCTCCGTCTGGACCGCTGAGGACGACCTTGTCGCAGATGGTGCCCGTGCCTTCGCGAAGAGTGAACGAGATCTCGTGCTTGCCCTGGGCGGCGATGGTGAATGCCAGGGGGTTGCTGGCGCTGATCGTGTCTTGGGAGACATGCAGGGCGCCCACGCGCTGGCCGTCCACGTCCACGAACAGCGAGTCGTCGCCGGAGTGGTGTCCACAGCCGACGACGGAGACCGTCCACTGGCCTTGGGTCAGAGGCAGCACCTTGCGCAGGCGTCCGAGCCGGCCGACGAACTTGAGGCAGGTTTCGTTGTCGGCATCGGGCCTGCGGATGCTTTTGATGCCGCCTCCTGCATCCGCGCGGGGTTGCTGCGTGGCGGCGAAACGTGTGCCGTCTAGTTTTCCCGCGCCGAGGGAACGCCAGTGGCAGCGCAGCGTGTAGTCGCCAGGCTCGCGCGCGGTGAGTTCGTCGATGACGAGAAAGTAGCGATTCGTGCGCCAGAACACATGGCGTCGCCAGTCCTGTCCGCAGTAGTTTTCGAGAAGCGTCTCCGTGCAGGAGAAGTCCTTGCTGTGGAAGGTGTGCTCAAGCGCGGCCAGTGGGGGCGGCTTGCTGGTCTGTCCGTCGCGCATGACCGTGACGACATTGTGGTCGTGCATGTTGGGCGCTTCCGCGTAGGACATGTCCATGAGCCAGATGCGGTCGTTGGCGGTGAAGTGGCAGATGCCGTTGGCATCGACGTGTCCGTGGCTGCCCATGCCGATGCCGTCCAGCAGCAGGTAGTGGTCCATGGGATCGAAGCTGGCGCGGAACGAGATCTTGTCGAAGCTGCGTTCCAGGGGGATGTTGGCTTCGGGCTGTCCCGGCATGGTGGTGTTGTGCATGTTGTGGAAGTCGCCGCTCATGGGGGCGACGGCGATGCCCAGCAGTTCGGTGGGTTCCCTGGGCTCCAGGTCTCGCACGACGTTGGCGACCCCGCGCCGCACGGGATCGGTGGCCTTGGCGATTCCGGATTTGCGCAGTGCCCATTCGAACCGACCGTCGCGGTAGTGCTCCGCAGCCTGGCGGAAGAAGATCGTGGGGAAGTAGCGAAGTCCCCAGCAGTCGCCGTTGGGCGACGAGTAGCCGCGGTTGTCCATCTCGATGATCGCTCTCTCGGCGGCCGTGCGGCAGACGCCATCGGCGAAAAAGGAGAGATCGCCGCTGGCCCGGGCCCAGGAGCCGGTCTGGTGGAGTGTGCCCCATTCGTAGAAATTGCAGTCGCACTGCGGCTTGTGGGAGACCTTCTGTCCGGCGAAGAGGGCGGCGCCCGCGGCCATCCATTCCTCCGCCTCTTCGGGGATGTAGCCGCGCCGGAAGTAGCGTCCGCCGAACAGGCAGGCGAGTCCCGGCAGCGTCTGGTGGTTGTGCCGCACGCCGAGAGTCTTGGTGCCTTTGCGGAACCAGCCGCCATTGGCGCCTTCGTTCGAGCGCATGATTTCAAGCAGGCGATTTGTGACGAAGAGGCGGACCTCGTCGCTGAACACCGGGCTTTCCTCGATCAGATCCCACATGGAGATGGTGTCGTAGACATTCATGTGCGTGCCGCTGCCGGGGCCCTCGAGCCGGGCGTGGTGGCGCATCTGGATCGTGAA
>JAGLDW010000864.1 GCA_023145395.1 Lentisphaeria bacterium
CGAGATGAGACCTCGGCCGTTCTTGAACTTGAGCTGGCTCGCCGCCTTCGCGGTGGCTCTCTCGATGCCGGACTTGTCGATGGCGCTGCCGCGCTTCGGGGCCTCAAACCGCATGATCCAGCCAATCGACACCGTCTCGGCGCCTTCGATCTGTTCGGCCAGCGCTATGGCCGCGAGGGCGGTTGTGTCCGGTCCTTCACCGCCGGCGAAGAGGATGTTGCGTCCATGTCCATAGGGATTGTGGATGGAGCGCACAGCCCAGGTCGTCTCCCCGGGATACCAGGTGTCCAGAAGCCAGCGTTCGCGCACCAGTCGCCGGATGAATGCGTTGTCCGGCGCATTCCCCAGCGCCACAATATGGAATTGACGCACGTCCTCATCCGTGACGTCGGTGCCGATCTTCACGGGCAATGTCTTCCCGCAGAGCGTCTGGATCCTGGCCTGGATGGCGGCCACGGCTTTGTCGTATGTGTCCGATTCCGGTCGCGCGATGATCGCGGTTGCCCTGCCGTTCTCGGCGAGGACCGTGCGCAGATGCGGATTCCGCAGCTTGGTGATGGGAGGAGCGGGCGCGGCCAAGGCGGACGTTCCCACGACGGCGGCGAGGAGGGTCGTGGCGAGTCTTGTCACGGGCTTCTCCAGTGCTAGAGTGGTGATGTTCATAGAATACGAAGGGGAAACTATGGTCAGTCTGAACACAATTCGCGAGTTTGCCAGCCGCATTGTCCAGGAATTTGATCCTGATCGTATCATCCTCTTTGGTTCCTACGCCGACGGCACGGCCACGGAGGATTCGGACGTGGACATGCTGGTTGTGCTGTCGTTTACAGGTAAGAATTTGAACAAATCGGTGGAGATCTTGGTGCGCACTGATCCTCGATTCCCCACGGATTTGCTGGCTCGTCGGCCGGATGACACGCAACGACGCTACCGGCAGGGAGACCCCCTGATCCGTGCGGCTCTCGATGCTGGAAAGGTGTTGTATGAACGCGCTGGTTGAGGAATGGATGCGGAAAGGCAACGGTGATTTCGCTACGGCTCGGCGCGAGCTGTCGGCGGTTGACTTGCCCAACTACGATGCCGTTTGTTTCCACGCTCAACAATGCATCGAAAAATTGATGAAGGGTCTGCTCATCGAACGCGATAGCACGCCTCCCAAGATCCATGACTTGGCTGAATTGCACCGTCTTCTCATCAGGGCGTGCCCTGACTGGGACTGGGACTTGGGCGAACTGCATTATCTGTCCCGCGCCGCCGTCGAATTCCGCTACCCGGGGGAATCGGCAGATCATGAAGATGCCGCACAATCCATGGCGATTTGTGAGCGACTGCGCATTGCTTTGATGCGGCATCTTCAGAGGAGTGAACCTGGAGGCTGATCTCTAGGACACCGAACACCCCGAGCGCGTGCCACTACTCGTAGCTGCGCATGATGGCGATTTCGCGCGGCAGGTGCTCTTCCCAGGGCTGCCAGTTGATCCACTCGCCGCTCATGTAGTCGCCGAAGCCCTTGGCCTGAAGCAGCTCGACGGCCGTCTTGTGGTCGATTTCCCCCTCGCCGACAGGCACCATGTTGAGCTTGCCATCGGTGGTGACACCATCGTGGAAGTGGCAGTGGGAGATCCAGCTTTCGAGGACTTCGAAGGCGTGGGTCATGCTGACCTTTTCAACACGCACGGGATGCATGATGTCCCAGTTGATGCGGATGTAGGGATGGTTCACACGCTCCATGACGGTGGCGAGATGTTCCGGCAGGCACCAGTGGTCATG
>JAGLDW010000865.1 GCA_023145395.1 Lentisphaeria bacterium
GCATCGCGCTCGACGCCAGCGGGAAGGACGCCGCCAAAGACACGCAGCGCAGGAGCGCCGATGTCGGCGGCCAGATCGATGTAGGACAGAGTGTCGTCCACGTGCTTCTGCACGGTCTCTGGATCCGCATACCGGCAGGAGGTGGCCAGACAGGAGAAGGGAACGCCCATTTCGGCGGCCAACGCTTTGGCGGCGGCGCGCGTCTCCGCGCTCGCGTCTAGCTCAAGTCCGTGGGCGTGCTTGGCCTCGACCCGCGGCTCGACGCCGTCGTAGCCATAGTCTTTCGCAGCCTGGAGCATCTGCTGAAGAGTGAGTTCGGGGCAGGAAAAGCTCATGAAGGACAGTTTCATCGCTCTGACTCCTCTGGAACCTGAGATTCGTGTCGTCGTCGCACACCGACTATCCAGTCAATGTAGTGAACTCCGGATGCAAGGCAACGCCGCGCAAAGGCGATTTTGCATCGGTGCCCTCCTCGTGCCTTGCGTCCCACCATCCGACGCTCTCGCCAAAATGCAAAGTTATTTCCGTGCCGACCCTTAGTGGCCAATATGGAGTCAATTGGTCAGGCTTTCCTGGGTGGATTGACATGCTAATGTGGATGGGAAACAGACTACGACGATCCGATCCGAAAACGAGAAGAGAAGAGGAGTTGAAACCCATGCCGTTCCGGTCTGGTCGTGCAGGTCTTGCGCCCGCGTGTCACCTCGCCATCGTCCTCCTCCTATTGACGTTGTCGGTGGCGACTCTAGGGCAGGCGCCAGCTGTCCCTGCGCCCTCTCGAGCGAACACGCAGGAGGAACGGCAGCGGGCGATCCGCGAACTGAGCGACAAGGACTTCGCCGGCCGAGAGGCGGCGGCCGACTTCCTCTGGCAGTGCGGTTTGGCAACCAAACCCCTGCTCGAGCAGGCTGTAGCCGAAGGGGATCCGGAAGCGGCAGACCGGGCTCGGGAAATCCTCAAGCGCTTTGAGAAGAAAGACATTGGGAAACTGCCGACCGACCGGGCAGGGCGGATCGTTCTGTGTTTTCTGCGACTCCGTCAAAACGCGTGGGCAGTGCGGGACCTGCTGAAGGAAAACCCAACAGACCAGGAACTAAAGGAGTTCTTCTCCGCAATCCCGGACATGACGCTAAGACGGAGGGCGGTTTCCTGCCTGTCCGACGACACGAGGCACCTCATCCTGCTCGCCCGCGACCAGGAGCTAGGGCGGGCGGAATCGTTCATCGAGACCGCTGCCGCATCAGGCCATCCCGCTGCCGTCCGCCGTTGGGTCGCCTATCTTGTGGTCACCGACAGGGCGAGGAAGGTCCGTGATGCGATGGAGAAACAGGCGGCTGCAAGCAACCTTGGCGCGTCGAGATTGCCCCTGCTGTCCGCCCTCCGGTATGCAACCGGGAACCATGACGGGGCACTGAAACTGGCTGAGAAGATCGACTATGTCGATGTCAAGCTGAGCGTCGTGCTCCGACGGGACGACTGGATTGCCGCGGGCGAGGTAGTAGCGGAAACGGTCCCCTGCGCCGTGGCACAGCGAGCCGTGCGCATGCACGCAGCCCAACTGGCGGGCGACAAGGAACGCGCGGACGAACTGCTCGCGGAAGCATTGGCTCAGGACGAGAAGGGACGCGCAACCGGAGGCTACATCCCCCTCCTGCTGGCAAACCGCATCGACGATCTCCAAAAGGCACTCGGGCGAGGGCACTATGCCTCGCACCACCGAGTCAATCTGCTCCTTTCCCTAGGACGTCTGGAGGAAGCCAAGCGCTGTGCACCCAAAAAAGGAATGGATGCCTGGACTCAGAAATTTCCTGGCATCATCCCAGTTGTTCCCGGAAAAATCTCCGCGGCGGCGGATCGGAAGGAAACCAACGCCACCGAGTTCATCAAAGCCATGCAGCACAAGCACTGGGCGAAGATTCAGCAGCGTTCCCTGCAGCATGCCGTTGAGAGGATCAAAGCGTACCGTGCCAAAGACAAGCCGATCCCGATGATGCTGGAGAGCATAGTCTGTGCTCCCTTTTCCGGTGCCTCTGTAGCAGTCCGCCTTTTTGGGATCATCGAGGCGGCCAATCCAGAGGCGCCCACACTGGCCGTGATGCAGCGCGTGTCGTCACTCCTCTATGTTGACGCTCCCCTGGAGCCGGTCCAGCGTCTGGCGGCGGAGGGGACGGGCAGCGCTCTCAAGCCGAAGGACATGTCTGATGCGGACTGGTTGGAACTAATTGCGGAGACCTGCTGGTCACGAGGCCTGGAGAAAGAGGCCACTGACTACCTTCATCGCGCCATTGCCGCCGGCGGTTGCCCATTCCGCCTTACCTACACACTCCTGCCGACCCTCCCCCGAGAAGAACGACTTCCCTTGCTCAGAACCGTGGCTCGCAGAGCGCTCTCGGATGACAAGCGCGCCATGACCGCCGTGCAAGCGTTGGCCGCCTGCGAGTACCTGGATCCGGTCGGAGGGGATGACCTCCCACTCCAGGCTCTTCTCGCCATCGAACACAATGGCTATGAAGCCTACTGGCCATGGAACCTCACCTTTCTCGAACCTCTTGGCGTGAACCCCGATGTGGATAGCGCCAACCGCCTACAGCGGTACTTCCGAATACCTGGTTTCTCGCATAATTCCGATATGATTCCGGCCTTTCTCAAGGAAGGCCGTTTCCCCGAGGCACTTCAGGAGATCAAGATTCAGGAACTTCTCCTGTTAGCCCGGTCTGCAAGCCACAGTTGGGATACGAGGCTGTCTCAATTCACACGTCTCCGGCGGCTGAGAATCGCCGCTCTTCTCGGGATGGGGAAGCGCGAGGAGGTCAGGCAACTGGTGAATTCCGCGGCGATGTGGGCCAGTGACATCCATGGAACCATCGACATCGTCAACATCCTCGACGACGCGGGGATGAAGGCGGAGGCCGACAAAGTCTTCCGTGTCACCTACCAGATGCTGGGAGGTGCAAACGGGGGTTGCGACTACTCAATGAATGCCTTGAACGGCATGGCCTGGCTCTGCGCCCGTTGCGGACGGGAGCTTGAGAATGCGCGCAAGTACTCGGAAAGGACCATCGAACATTCACCGCGCGACCCCGCCTACTATGACACCCTGGCTCATGTGCTGGCCGCACAGGGGAAATTCGACGAAGCCATCGCGGTAC
>JAGLDW010000866.1 GCA_023145395.1 Lentisphaeria bacterium
GAGGCAAGCTGCCTCCGGCCACTCTGCGGACAGTGCAATGCGGTGTTCGGAGGGCACGGCCGCTGGGGACATCGGCCCTCCAGGATTTGCGCTGTTCGCAGTGCGTAGGCTCGTGGGCCGCTCGCCCCGACGACTTGCGTTTCTATCGCGGTGGGAGGATGAATTTGTACTTGAGAGCGAACTGTTCGATCGTCTCTCCATCCTTCACGACGTAGCTTTTCACGTGTCCGTCCGCGAACAGGACGTTGATGCACCGGCGGTGGTTTCCCGGTTTGTCGCAGGCGATGATGGTCTGGGCGTCCTGGTTGCTCTCGGTCAGGCCGGTGCCGGCGCCGAAGTACTGATAACTGACCGTGTCCGGTGTGAGATCCTGCCCCGCCTGTGCCGGCGTATCCGTCGTGGATGGACAGATGTACACCTTTCCCGCCGTGAGGTAGTCGTGCTTTTTCAGCGTGTTCAGCGCTGGGGGGAAATGCTCGTCGTAGTCCTGCGAGTACATGCGGAGGGCAAGGCCTATGCTCTTGAGATTACCCGAGCAGTTGATCTGTCGCGCCTTCTCACGCGCTTGGCTGAGTGGGGAGAACAGCATGCCCGCGAGGATGAAGATCATGGCTATAGCTGTAAGGAAGGTGGAGATATAGCCGGTGACGAGTCCGCCGATGGCCGCGCCCTCTCCGCTCAGGGCACCATTGGCTTTCCGGATCCGGGAAAGTGCAATGTGCCCGCAGATGACGGCGGGGAGGCCGAGGAAGAAGCCGATTCCCACACAGGACAGAACCGTGCCCATGATGCCCAATACCAGACTGGCTATGGCAAGCCCGCATGACTCTTTTGGCTGGCTCCCGACTACCTGATTCTCTTCCATCGTTCCGTCCTCCACTTTTCCATCTTTCAGTCACCTGTGATTACCATCCTACGGGCAACAACCAGTATCGCCGAGTACGAAGTGACTCCCCCCTATGCGGTGACTTCGTCGATGCGGGCGAGTTCCTCCGCGTCGAACTCAAGATTGGCGAGCGCGCCGACGGCATCCTGGATCTGGGAGAGGCTGCTGGCGCCCATGAGGGCGGAGGTGCTCTGAGGATGCCGCAGAACCCAGGCGATGGCCATTTGGGCCAGAGTCTGCCCTCGGGCTTCGGCCATGGCATTGAGTTTGCCCACCATCGCCACGCGTTGTTCAGTGATCGTTTCGCGCTTGAGAAAACCATGCGGTTTGGCGGCGCGGGAGTCCTCGGGGATGCCGTTGAGGTACTTGTTCGTCAACAGGCCCTGGGCGAGGATGGAGAAGGGGATGCAGCCGATGCCTTCGTCGCCAAGTGTTTCCAACAGCCCCTTTTCGACCCAGCGGTTGACCATGCTGTAGGAGGGTTGGTGGATGAGGCACGGCGTGCCGAGGTCGCGGAGCATGGCGGCGGCCTTGCGCGTGTCGTCGGGTTGGTAGGAGGAGATGCCGACGTAGAGCGCACGTCCGCTGCGGACGATGAAGTCGAGTGCGCCCATGGTTTCCTCGAGAGGTGTGTCGGGATCGGGGCGATGGTGGTAGAAGATATCCACGTAGCCGAGCCCCATGCGTTTCAGGCTCTGGTCGAGACTGGCCACGAGGTTCTTTCTGGAGCCCCATTCGCCATAGGGACCGGGCCACATCAGATAGCCTGCCTTGGAGGAGATGACCAACTCGTCGCGATGGGCGCGCAGGTCGTCGGCGAAGACCTTGCCGAAGGTTTCTTCCGCGGAGCCGGGTGGGGGACCGTAGTTGTTGGCGAGGTCGAAGTGGGTGATGCCAAGGTCGAAGGCGCCGCAGATCATCTCGCGGCTGTTCTCCAGCGTATCGACCCCGCCAAAATTGTGCCAGAGCCCGAGCGAGACGGCGGGGAGCATGAGGCCGCTGCGGCCGCAACGACGGTATTGCATGGTTTCGTAGCGGTCAGGGGAGGGGAGGTGCATGGATATCTACTCCATTTGCAGGCGGGCTGACAGGCCTTTTCAGACCGAAAAGATTGCATGCAAAGTGTAGCTTGCTCCCACGCTTGTGGCAAGGCGGATGGCAGGACAGCGCAAATTGTGGAGGGCGAGGCTCTGACGAGCCGGTCCCCCGACGTCGGGGGGACACAGCCAGCGCATGCGGGGTTCGCGGGCACGGCTCGTCGGAGCCTCGCCCTCC
>JAGLDW010000867.1 GCA_023145395.1 Lentisphaeria bacterium
GGGGACGGTGCTTTTCGGGTACGCGGCTTGCGGATACGCTCGCCCTTCCAGGGGCGAGGTCTTCGTTACTCGCGCTCGATGATTTGGGAGGGGACTGTGAACGTGACTGCGCGGTCGTCGATGTTCATAAAATCGTGTTCGGGGTCGCCCCAGGCTTGTGGTGGGCGTCCGATGGAGGTGACGCAGGCGTCGAAGGGGGCGTGGATCCCCTGTACAACACGAAACTCCTCGGGATCCCAGATTTCCGCCACGAGTTGTCCTTCGGTCACGAACTCGCCGCCGCTTACGTAGCGCGACAGGAAACCCTCGCGTTCGGCCAAGACGGATTTTGACTCCTGCGGACCCGTGCCGAAGATGGCGGTTGTGGGTGGGAGTTGTGGTTCTCCGGGAAGCATGCCCATGCTCTTCAAGGCGTTGAGCACCCCCCGGAATCCGGCTGCGGAGTTCGCATGGTCCACGCGGCGCAGGGGCGGCATCTCGACGGTCGCCACGATCTTGCCGAGGGTCTCCCGGCAGTACATTCCGAACATGCCCGGGACACCAGTTCCCGAACTGACGTATGGGAAACCCATGGCGAGTGCGAACTCCGCGCAGTCGGGCTGGTGCATGTTCGTCATCACCATGGTGCTGTAGAGATACTCGTGACAATGCAGGTCGATGATCGCATCGGCCAGTTTGACGACGGGCGCGAGCGCGGCGACCATCTGATCGACGTGATTGGGACCGCCGAGGGGCTCGGTCCAGCGTCGGTTCATATCGTTGATCTTACGATGCGTGGCCCGATCGGGATAGGGGAAGGATTGCATGTGCACGCGTGCGGCCAGCGGATTGGCCATGGGCACGAGGATCAGCGTGCCGGAGAGTTCGCTGGGTTCGAGGCGCTGGATCAGCCTCCGCATCACATCGCAGCCGTTGAGTTCGAGTCCGTGCTGCAATGCCTGCACGTAGAGCACCGGGCCCGGACGGACGCCGGCGATGGCGATGAGCGGGATCTTGGCCACCCCGGCATCGATGCTGCCATGCACCAGTTCACCGGGCTTCGTGGCGAGCGATCCCACTGTTTCCAGGATGTCTCGTGTTGGCCAGTCGATGCTCATGAGAGGGGCTCCTTTTTCTGTCGCCACTGTCCTTGTGGCAGTGGAGCAACGATGAGGATGTTGTGGGGAGAAACCTCGCCCTTTTCATCCTCATCGTCGCTCCACCGGGACAAGCCCGGCGGCGGCGGGCGGCATCCGGGACGGAATCGCTCCACCGGGACAAGCCCGGCGGCGGCAGACTAATCCGCAAATTTTGTAAAGAGGTCGCGAAACACGGGATCACGCTGACAATGGACGCCGACGCGCATGAAATGTCGGGCGTTGTTCCGGCTGTAGGTGACATTGTCGTTCAACGCCGGCGCGTGGACGATCTGGGACTCGACCCAGTTGGGCTGGATCAGCCAGGCGACGGCGGAGATATCCCAAATGACCTTGGACCAGGCGAAATGGTCGTCATGATACGAGGCCACGATGTCGCATAGGTAGTCGCCGAGCGCGCTTTTTCCCCGCAGGCAGGCATCAAGCTCGGGGATAGTCACGCGCAAGTGCTCTGCGACGTTCTGACAGGGAATCTGCACAAGCGGGACGCCGCTGTCGAAGAGCACTTGCGAGGCGGGAACATCCTGCTGGAGGTTGAACTCCCGAGCGGATGGCCATTCATGGGGCTGGCCCCCCAGCCAAACCACGACGATTCGATTCACCAGTTCGGGCTCGAGCAGCAGGGCGGAGGCGACGTTGGTGGGCGCGCCGATGGTGAGCACGTAGAGCGGTTCGTCGCAGACCAGGGCCTTGGCGATCAGGTCCCGCGCGGCCGCGCTGTCCACGGGCTGGTCGGGCGTGGGGAGATAGGATTCGGATCCCTTGAACACGAAGTTGTCCCGCTCAACCCCCATCTTGTCGAGAACACGGAGAATCTCCTCGTAGCTCTTCAGCATGCCATCCTT
>JAGLDW010000868.1 GCA_023145395.1 Lentisphaeria bacterium
GGCGACACCTCTCCCCGACTCGAGATCCCCCTTCTCGGCGAAGTCCTCGATCTGATCCAGTCCCAAGCTGCCACCCGTCTCTCGATCCAACCCAAAGCCGATTGTGTTGTGGACATCGTGTCGCTTGTGGGAGATTTGCACGCTGAGATCTGGGTCGGATTCAACGACGGAGATGTGGCGAAACTCCAACTGGCGCGGAAGCTGATGCCGCGCGCCCACATCTTCCTGGACACGGGAGGCAGTCCCCGGCCCGTGGAGGAGGACATTGCCATTGCCAAGCACCATTCTTTCCAGTCCATCGTGATGCACCACAGCACTGCCACCGCCGAGAGGGTCACCCGCATCGCGGATGCGGGGCTGGAGCCCGGGGCATGGACGGTCAACGAACTCCCCAAAATGCACTCCCTCCGCGCCCTGGGCGTCACCCGCTTCTACACCGACCGGCCACGCACCTTCCTCGCCACCCCCAAGCAGTAGGCGAAAAAAAGGGGTGGGAGAAACTCCCGCTGAGCCGCGCGTTCACGCACCGCGAATCCCGCACAGTCCGTGAGGGAAGGTATCTAGCATCACACTTCCGCGGCGGCAAGCTCCTCGCGACACTCATAGACCTTGGTGATGGCATCCACCACGGAGTCCATGTCCGCTTGGGTACCCAGCAGATAGGTCTGTGGCAACCAGCAGCCGATCTCGTACGAGATGCGTTCGCAGACTGGACAGCAGACAGTGTTGTAGTCCAATCCCGGATTGCTCTCGCGCCAGCCCGTGTAGGGGCCGAACGCCTTGTTCAGGAAGAACTCCTGGCGATACAGCGGCAGCGTGTAGCCCTCGGCGCAGCCAACGCCCTCGGCCTGCACCGCCTTCACAAAACGACTTCGCGGAATTTCCCCAAACGCCTCGGCATCGTACCGGAATGGGTAGAGATGATAGGAGTTCACATCCTCGGGACTCCGGCGTGGCAGAGGACGAATCCCGGGAATCGCCGCGAGCCGCTCGTTGAGGTATTTTCCATTGGCGTCGCGGGTTGCGGTCTGCTCTGGCAACCGCTCGAGCTGCGTCAGCAGCAACGCCGCCTGCATCTCGCTCATGCGGTAGTTGCTGCCAAGGACGCGGTGTTCATACCATTCGCCGCCGCGACTGCGTCCGCAATGGTGGATGGAGTGGCACCGCTCCGCAAGATCCTCGTTGTTGGTGAGGATGATGCCGCCCTCCCCCGACGTCAGGTTCTTGCTGGACTGAAACGAGAAGCTGCCCAGGTCGCCGATGGTGCCCAGGCCGCGTCCGCCGGAACGCGCGCCATGGGAATGCGCGGCATCCTCGATCACCGTGATGCCGTGAGCCGCCGCAATGGCGCAGATCCGGTCCATGTCCACAGCCTGACCACCAAGATGCACGGGGATGACAGCACGTGTGCGAGGCGTGATCGCCCGTTCGAACGCGTCGGGATCCAGCCCGAAGGTGTCCTCCTCGATGTCGGCGAACACCGGCACTCCATTCGCCTCCACCACACTCATGGCGGTCGCGGAGAAAGTGTACGGGGGCACCACAACCTCGTCCCCCCCCTCGATGCCCGCCGCCAGCAGCGAAATGCGCAGTGACACACTGCCATTGACCACCGCCACGGCGTAGTCCGCCCCCTGGACCTCGGCGAAGCGCGCTTCGAAAGCACTCACGCGATCCCCTGTCAGACGCCCCCAGATGCCGCTGCGCAGAGTCGCAAGCACTGCCTGCTCGTCCCGCTCGTCCCACACCGGCCACGCGGGCCAGGGTGCTGTTCGAATCTTCTCACCGCCACAGATTGCCAAACGTGCCATCACACTTTCTCCCCATGCGGAAACAGACACATCGTCGGGAATACACGCAAGTTGTACAGTCGAACGCGCACGTTCTCAATGCAAACCATGCCTTGGCAGAATCGAACCGCTGGCGTCTCCAACAAATGGCGCAAAATTAGCACAGGTGCTCAATGTCAAATCGATTGTTCATTGGAGACATGATGATGAAATACAGCTCCCGGATTGCCGCTGCACTTCTCGCCATCGCGCTCGCAATGCCCACGCTCCTGACCGGACAGGACGCTCCACGCCCCCAGAAGAAACTCATCGCCACGGGCTGGGACAAAGTGGACAGCGCGCGCCTCGTCCGGAACATCCGCGAAATGGAGACGCGTCCCTTCGGCGGGGTTTTCATGGCCATGTCCGGCACGCGGGAAGACGGCAGGACCTGCCAACTGCGAAACGTCCAGACGCGAGATCCCTGGAAACGGGAGTGGTTCGCGAAACAGCTTCAAGAGCTGCGGGGCGTCGAACTCCGCACCTTCACCGACAATTTCCTCTCCATTGGCGCCAACCCCGGCAATGTGGATTGGTTCGACGACGAGGGATGGGAGAATGTGGTGGAGCACTGGGCCATCGCCGCCTGGCTCGCAAAGCAGGGGCGCTTTCGCGGCCTTCTCTTCGATCCGGAGCCCTACCACAAGCCCTATGCGCAGTTCCGGCACTCCGCCCAGGAGCAGGCGGCGGCGCACACGTTCGAGCAGTACGCCGCCAAAGCTAGGGAACGCGGCCGACAGGTGATGAGCGCCATGGCACGCGAGTTCCCCGACCTGACGCTCTTCTGCTATTTCATGAACTCCGCCAACGCGGCAGCCGCACGGGCGAAGAAACCGCAACACGTCCTGCGCGGCGGACACTACGGCCTCTACCCAGCCTTCATCGACGGCTGGCTCGACGCCGCGCCCGCGACCATCACCTTCGTCGATGGCTGCGAAAGCGCATACCGCTACAGCAGCCGTCTCCAGTACCTGGCCTCCTCGGTCGCCATCAAGGGCATATGCCAACGCCTGGTGGCGTCCGAAAACCGCGCAAAGTACCGCGCGCAAGTCCAGGTCAGCTTCGGCATCTACCTCGATGCCTATTGGAATCCCGAAAACACGAAATGGGAACGCTGGCGCGTCGATTGCGGCGACGCCGCGCCGGTGGAAAAGCTTCTCGACAATGTCAGCGCCGCGCTGGAAAGCTGCGACGAGTACGTCTGGATCTACGGCGAGAAATTCCGTTGGTGGCCCACGCCCAACCAACGCGTCTTTCCGCAATCCTGGTCCGAAGCGCTACCGAACTGCGATCTCGCGCTTCTCTGCGCGACGGACCCGGACGCGATGGCGCGACGCGTCCTGCGGAACGCCGAAGAGAACAACCAACCGCTGCCGAACCTGACAAAGAATGGCGCCTTTGGAGACGGATCAGTGGCGAAGGATGTCAAACAGGCTGCTGACGACTGGGTGAAAGCGGGCGCTCCGGCTGGTTGGACGACCTGGCAGACGACCGACGACAAGGGAGTCTTCGCCCACGACCGGAAGCTCGGCGCCGCCAAGGCCACCGGTGTCGTGCGCGGCGGATGCTTCATCCAGACCATCGAGGGCGTCGCCCCCGGAGAGGTCTACGCCATCACGGCTCGCACGAAAACGACGGGAGGGTCAACCACCTCCATCCGCATCCGCTGGCAGACTCCCGAAGGAAAATGGACGCGCGAAGGCCAGGATGTGTTCATCCTCCCCGAAGCTCCAGGCACGGAGGGCTGGCACAGGCTGTTTGGCACGGTGCTCATCCCCGATTCCGCAGGACGGCTCGTCATTCTGCTGAGCATATCCGGACAGACTGGGACGACGGACACTGCCTGGTTCGACGACGTGCAGGCCTTCCGCATCGCCGACCGAGATCTCTTCTCCGCCACTCCCGTCCGCTGCGATCTCGAGCAGACAGGGGAATAGACCACACGGGTGGCGGCGGGAATGAGACGACGATGCGGACGCCGCCGCCGGGTTTATCCCGGTGGAGCGACGATGAAAGGAGCTTGGAGCTCCCTTCTCGCAAAATAGGGACAATCTTCGCTCCACTGCCGCAAGG
>JAGLDW010000869.1 GCA_023145395.1 Lentisphaeria bacterium
GTCTCGCCCTCCATGGGACGGGGATTGCGCAGTTCGCAGGGCATGGCTCGCCGGGAGTCTCGCCCTCCATGGGACGGGACTGTCGTTGCGAGCGTCGGCAGTCATTTCACCCCAAGCGCATCGCAGAGAGCGAGCAGAAAATCGCGGTTGTCGGCGGTCGCGTAGTGCATCGTCCCTCCCATCCGGCTAAAGGTCTTGCAGTAGCGCAGGTAGTAGTCCGGCGAGTCCATCGGCGGTTCCCCCTGGCTCCAGTCCCAGTTCGACTCGGCCAGATCGACCACACAGATCGTGTGCCCGTCAATCCTCTCCCCTCTTTGCCGAGCGACATTCCGGGCCATGGACAACGATTTCTCAAAAATCATTGGCGACATGACCGCCGACCCCACGGACAGATAGACGCCTCCCTCCAGTCGGGACACGTTGTGGGCGAAGGCCAGAAAATCGCGTTGCGCTGCACGGCCAATGGCTGCGCACTGGTTCAAGGGATGGGTGTAGATGATGTCATGCCCAATCATTGGATGGGCCGTGAACGGGATTCCCAGGCGATAGGCCGCCGCCTGGGCACTGTACCGTTTCCAAGCGTGTGGAACGGCCAGACGTTCGCCAGCCGGCAGTTCGAAACGATCCACAACCGCCAGTGTGTCCGCCGCTGCCGCTGCGGACTCCGCGGCCTCGGGGGATTCCCCAGCGCACGCAATGATCTGCAGTAGTTTCTCCCGCTGGGGAATCTCGTGTCCGTCCCCCTCAATGAGACGCCCAATGGATTCTCCGTAGCCAAGACCATCGCAGGCTCCAAGCACAAGCGCAAGATTGAGGTGAAAGCCCGTTTCCTCCCAGATGCCGAATTGACCCTCATCCGTGTAGCGGCGCACGTCCTCGCTGGTCTTTCCCTGAAATGCGAACTCCCAGTCGTGGATGACTCCGGCACCATTGGTCGCGCAATGCTGGATCCAGCCATCCTCGAACAGGCGTATCAGCACGGGGCCCAGGCCATTCTTGATCGTGTGCGCACCGAAGGCCATCATGACAGGGCGCCCCGCCGATCGGGCGGCGCGCATACGCTCGGCCACGGCACACAGGACCTCCGCACTACGCGCCGACAAGGGACGGTGCTCGCAGCCGACACAGACTTGGTCACGCTCGATGAAGAGTTTGCTCGCGCGCTCCGACAAGGGGCGCACATCGAGAGCCCGACGGTCGAACTGAGTGAAAGACATTGCACAACTCCTATTCCCAATCTTCGCTCCACTGCCGCAAGGACAGTGGCGGCGGAAGACCTTTTCACGGTGGCTCAAGTGATACTCTCGTCAACAGCAAACAGGAGAAGATCAGAATGGACTCCTTGTCCGGATTGAATATCGGCATCGTGGGCGCCTGCGGCAGAGGTGGCTCCTTCAAAGTGGCTTGCGACGAGCTGGAGAATGTCCGTGTGCATGCAGTGTGCGACATCAACGAGGAAGCGTTGCAGGAAGCGGCGGAAAAACTGGGCGCGCGGAAGAAGTACCGCGACTACGCCGACATGCTCGACGACGCCGATCTGGACGCGGTGATCGTCGCAACCCCCATGCAATTGCACGTTCAGCAATGTGTGTGGGCGCTGGACCGCGGGCTACACGTTCTCTCGGAAGTGCCTGCAGCCGTGTCCATCGAGGAATGCCGGGAGCTCGTGGCGGCGTGCAAGAGAAGCACGGCCATCTACATGATGGCGGAGGACTTCAACTACATGAAGCCAAACGTGATTGTCCGTTCGATCGTGCAGCAGGGATTGCTGGGCACGCCCTACTACGCCGAAGGGGAGTATCTCCACGAACTCAAGGAACTGAACGAGGTCACCAAGTGGCGTCGTAGATGGCAAACAGGCATCGAGGGAATCACCTACGGGACGCATAGTCTCGGACCGATTCTCCAATCGATGGTGGACGATCGTGTGGTTTCGGTCTGCTGCGCTGGAAGTGGCTGGCACCATCGCGACCCCAGAGGAGAGGCCTATGCCCAGGACACATCCACAATGCTGTGCAAAATGAAAAGCGGCGGACTCGTGAAAATTCGTGTGGACATGCTCTCGGACCGCCCCCATTCCATGGCGAACTACCAGATCCAGGGGACGGATGGCTGCTACGAATCCGCCCGCGCACCCGGAGAGAAGAACCGCATCTGGCTCCGATCCAGATGCCCGGATGGAGATGCATGGCTGGATCTTGACACCCTAGAGGACGAATTCCTGCCTGACTACTGGAAGGCGGCAAGAGAGCCAGCGAGCAAGGCAGGACACGGAGGCGGAGACTACTTTGTGGTGGTCGATTTCCTGAATGCGCTCCAAGGCAAGCATCCCTGCCCAATCGGGATTCATGAGACCATGGACATGACCCTGCCAGGGCTCGTAAGCCAACAGTCCATCCTCCAGGACGGAGAATGGTTGGAAGTCCCAGATTCCCGGGAATGGTAGGACTGGTTGGGCATGCGGAGTTCGCACATGCGTGTTTCTTCCCCGCCGCAATCGCCTCCCCATCGGGAAGATCCGCGTAGGCATCATCTGCTAGGAATCGCTACGGGGCAGGAAACATCAATACGGGATGCTTAGGAAATATGTCCATTTATGCAAAACAAACATCCTTTTGTGCAATTACGAGTTGGCGAATCGGTGTACTTTTGAGACGGATTTCTGTTTTCACGTTGAAAACCGTGTGGTAGTGGTTTCTGTGTAGGCGAGCAAGAACCGTTGGGAGGCTTCATCATGGCGCGAGGACGAATTTCGGATGCGGTCAAGGCAGGTCGGACTCTGGTGTCGGATGGCGCTTGGGGCACGTTTCTGCAGAAGAAGGGTCTTCAGCCGGGCGAATGCCCGGAACTGTGGTGCGTGGATCGTCCGGAGGACGTGCTGGACATCGCCGCGGGCTACATCGCTGCAGGCGCCGACATGGTCGAGGCCGACAGCTTTGGCGCCACGTCCTACAAGCTCGAGCACTACGGGCTCGCCGACCGCGTTGGAGAGATCAACGAAGCGGCCGCGCGCATCTCGCGCCAGGCGGCGGGCGAGAACAACTGGGTCATCGCCTCGGTCGGCCCCACCGGCAAGATGCTGTTGCTGGGGGATGTGACAGAGGAGCAGCTCTACGAGTCCTTCAGAGAACAGGTCGTCGCCTTGGAGAAGGGTGGCGCCGACGCGATCTGCATCGAGACCATGACTGCGTTGGACGAAGCCTGCCTGGCCATTCGCGCCGCCAAGGAAAACACCAACTGCGAGATCATCTGCACGTTCACCTTCGACCTCACACTGCAGGGCGACTACCGCACCATGATGGGAATCAGTCCCACGGATGCGGCCACCACGGCTGTCGAGAGCGGCGCGGACATCGTCGGCACCAACTGCGGCAATGGCATGGAACGAATGATCGACATTGTCAAGGAAATCCGCGCCGCCGTGCCGGAGACTCCGATCCTTGTTCACGCGAACGCAGGACTTCCCCAGAATGTGGATGGCGTCGATGTCTTCCCGGACACGCCCGAGGACATGGCCGGGATGACGGCCGACATCGTCGCGGCGGGCGCCAACATCGTCGGGGGATGCTGCGGCACCACACCTGATCACATCAAGGCAATCAAGGCGGCGCTGTAGACAAGGACAGTGGACGCCGCGAGAAGCCTAGAAAAAAACCAGGAGAGCCATCATGGCGATCGAAACCAAGTTTCTGGGAACCGCGATCGGCTCCATGCCCTTTGCGAATGTGGAACACGCGCTGGACGTCTCACTGGGCAACCTCGACGCCCCAATCTGGCCCCAGCTCTCCGCCTTCGGACTCAAGGAGCAGATGGAGATCCAGTATTCCGAGGGTCTGCCCCGCGTTGTCATCGACGAGACAAAGGGACGCATGTACTTCGACACCTCCGGCGACTATTCGGAGGAGTTCGCCGAGTTCTACGAGGCCTACATGATGGCGATGGATCCGGACGACGGCACGGGCGACTGCTCGGCAATGGCCATCTCCGAGGAGTTCTCCCACGGATTCCACGCCCTGCTGAAGCGACTCGAAGCAAGCGGCCAGAAGCTCCCATGGCTCAAATGCCAGACCACAGGACCCGCAAGTTTCGCGCTCACCATCGTCGATGAAAACAAGCGGGCGCTCTGGTACAACGAGGAGTTCCGCGACGTGGTCGTCAAGGGCATGGCCATGAAATGCCGCTGGCAACTGCAAGCGCTCAAGCCCTTTGCCGACCAGATGATCTGCTTCATCGACGAACCCATTCTGTCCGCCTTTGGCAGCTCGACGTATGTCTCGGTGCAGCGCGACGAGATCGTCGAAGCGCTCAGCGAGGTGATCGAGGCCGTGCATGCCGAGGGCGCGCTGGCCGGCATCCACTGCTGCGGAAACACAGAATGGAGCATCCTCATCGACGCCGGTGTCGACATCGTCAACTTCGATGCATTCGAGTTTGGCGAAACCATCGCCATGTACACGGACTCGGTGAAATCGCACCTGGAGAAGGGCGGCTACCTCGCCTGGGGTGTGGTTCCGACTTCCCCCGCCATCCGAAAGCAGACAGTGGACACCCTGGCCGAGCATCTCGAGAAGATGATAGACCACTTGGCCACCACCGGAATCGACAAGCAACTGATCCTCGATCAAGCTATCATCACCCCGTCCTGCGGCACTGGCTCCATGGAGGAGGCGGACGCCGAGAAAGTATTCGAAATGACATCCGCACTATCCAAGGCGATGCGTGCGAAATACAGCGTCTGAGCAGACCCATCTCATATCAACGCTGGGGATTTCACCCATGAAGCTGGCCATTTCAGGAAAAGGCGGAGTTGGCAAATCGACGCTGGCGGCGGCGCTCGCGCTGCTGATGGCGAAACGAGGCCGCAACGTGCTTGCCATCGACGCCGACGCGGACGCCAACCTGGCCTCGGCGCTGGGTCTGTCCGCTGAAGAACAAGCTGCGATCATCCCGATCTCCGAGCAAGCGGCGCTCGTGGAGGAGCGCACTGGGGCGAAGGTCAAACAGTACGGGCAGATGTTCAAACTCAACCCCCGCGTGGACGACATCGCCGAGGGCTATGCCACGAAACATCAGGGCGTGTCCCTGATCGTGCTTGGTGCGGTGGAGCAAGGGGGGTCAGGCTGCGCCTGCCCCGAGAGTGTCCTGCTCCGGGCACTCGTGACGGATCTTGTCCTGTACAAAGACGATGCACTGGTGATGGACATGGAGGCCGGGGTGGAACACCTCGGACGCGCCACCGCACAGGGCGTCGATACAATGATTGTTGTGGTCGAACCGGGCCAGCGTTCGATCGACTGCGCCAAGAGGGTGTTCCGCATGGCGGAGCAAGTAGGGATTCAGGACCTGCGCATCGTCGCCAACAAGGTGATGTCCGACGACGACGAACAATTCATCCGCAAGGCGCTTCCCGATTGCCAGTTTCTCGGAGTCATCCCTTTTTCGGAGACGCTGCGGCAAGCGGACCGACACGGACTGTCGGTTCTCGAGGGCGGCAGCGAAGTGGTCCAAGCCTTCGAACACATGCTCCACGAGCTCGAACAGGGAACACTATGAGCTACCTGATTGGCATCACAGGCAAGGGAGGCGTGGGCAAGACAACGCTCGCTGCCCTGCTTGTCTCCCGTCTGATCGCGCGCGGCAGGACCCCCGTCCTAGCCGTTGACGCCGACCCCAACTCCTGCCTCGACGCCAATCTGGGCGTGCAGGCGGACAAGACCGTGGGCGGGGTCCGCGAAGATGCCAAACAGATTGCGGCAAAAGGCATGGCCGCCGGCATCTCCAAGCAGGACCTGCTCGAACTCAAGATCGCCGAGAGTCTCATCGAAGCGGACGATTTCGATCTGATTGCCATGGGACGACCCGAAGGGCCCGGATGCTACTGCTACTCCAACAACGTCCTCAAATCCGCTCTCGAGCAGATTGCCGCACACTATCCCTATGTGGTCCTCGACAACGAAGCAGGTCTCGAGAATCTCTCCCGCCGGCTTGTCCAGGAGGTGGATCTACTGGTCATGGTCGCCGATCCCTCCAAACGCGGACTCGACACGCTGGAACGACTCCACGCGCTCGTGCGCGAGATGGATATTTCCTACAAACGCCTGGTCCTGGTCGTCAACCGCCTCAGGAAGGCGCAGGCACCCGACCGGCTTGAGGAAATCCGTCGGGCAACCGGCGCTGACGCGGTTCTGACACTGCCCGACGACGACCAGCTCGCCGAATGGGGTGAGGAGGGAAAAAGCCTCACAACATTCCCCGCGGACAATCCAGTGGTGAAGAGAGTCGATGAACTCCTAGCGGAGGTTCTGCCCTGAACACTTCTGATCTTTCCCTCCCACGACACAAGGTCGCGGGGGGGGGGAGAAACGGAGACCGCAGACCCCCACGACCTTGTGTCGTGGGTGAACAAGATCAAATGGGCGAACGAGGCAAGCCCCCACACACTGCCTCCTTTCTTTCCTCGCCGCAGCGCGGAAAGAAGGGGGAACTCGCCAAATAAAAGGAAACGCAACCGTGCCAAAGACACCGAGAACCGCCGAGGAGCGGGTGGTCAACCAGGCTTCCATCGACATGCTGAAAAAAGCGGATGCCGATTGCGTTGACACCTGTTTCTCCCGTTACGATTCGCAGGGAATGCAATGCAAGTTCGGCGTCACGGGTGTGTGCTGCAAGAACTGTCACATGGGTCCCTGCCGCATCACCCCAAGAACTCCCCGCGGAGTCTGTGGTGCAGATGCGGACACCATCGTCGCCCGCAATTTCCTGCGTGAGGTGGTCGGGGGCTGCGCGGCCCATTCCGACCATGCCAGACACCTCGTCCTACGCCTCAAGGCGGTGGCGGAAGGGAACGGCGGAGACTACAAAATCACGGACGGCAAGGCACTGCGCCGGATTGCGGGTCAGTACGACATCGAGACGGCCGACCGCGAAGAGCACGAGATCGCCCTGGAATTGGCCAACACCTTCATCGGCGAGTTCACTGCCCAGGAAGAGGAATTGAAGACCCTCCGGCTCGCCCCCCTGAAGCAGCAGGCAAAATGGGACAAGGCCAAAGTCGCGCCCAAGGGAATCGACCGGATGTGCGTCGAATCCATGCATCGCACGCATATCGGCGTCGATCACGACTACCGCAATCTCCTGCTGCAGGCTTTCCGCACCTCCCTGGCCGACGGCTGGGGCGGCGCCCGCATCGCCTCCATGACCGCGGATATTCTCTTCGGCACGCCCATGCCAGTGCGCAGCGAGGCGAATCTTGGCGTTCTCGAGGAAAAACAAGTCAACGTCATCGTCCACGGACACGAGCCCGCACTCTCCGAGATGCTCGCCGTGGCCGCCAACGATCCCGAAATCATCGCCTGCGCCAAGGAAGCCGGCGCCGAGGGAGTCAACTTGGCCGGACTGTGCTGTACGGCCAACGAGATCCTCATGCGCCGAGGCGTGCCCGTCGCGGGCAATTTCCATCAGCAGGAGCTTGCCGTGATCACAGGCGCGGTGGAGATGATGGTGGTGGATGTGCAGTGCGTCATGCCAAGCCTGCCCACGGTCGCCTCCTCCTATCACACCGAAATCGTCTCCACCACGGACATCGCGAAGACGATTGGCGCCACGCACATCCCCTTCAAGGCCAGCGATGGACTCGCCTCCGCGAAATCCCTCCTCAAACGCGCCATCGACAACTTCAAGAAACGCGACCCGGCCAAGGTCTCCGTCCCGGACGAGAAAAAGCCGCTGGTGGCTGGTTTCAGCGTCGAAGCGATCAAATACATGCTTGGAGGCACGTTCCGGGGCTCCTTCCGGCCGCTGAACGACGCCATCATCCAGGGGCGCATCCGGGGTGTCGCCGGCATCGTGGGCTGCAACAATCCCAAGACCCAGGCCGACTCCTACATCAACATCCTCACCGCCGAGTTGATCAAACGCAACGTGCTGGTGCTGCAGACTGGCTGCGCGGCTCAGGCCAGCGCCAAAGTCGGCAGCATGACCCCCGAAACCGCGTTGGAGCAAGCGGGCGACGGATTGCGTGAGGTCTGCGAAACCGTGGGCATGCCCCCCGTCCTCCACATGGGGAGCTGCGTCGACAACTCGCGCATCCTCGAGGCCGCCGCCGAACTCGTGGCGGAAGGGGGACTCGGCGATGACATGGGCGGATTGCCCGCTGTCGGCGTCGCCCCGGAATGGATGAGCGAAAAGGCCGTCACCATCGGGTGCTACTTCGTCGCCTCGGGCTGCGACGTCATTCTCGGCCTCCCCTTTCACACCTCCGGCTCCGAGAACGTGAGCCGCTTCCTCCAGGAGGACGCGAAGGAGATCTTCGGCGGTGCCTTCCACGAAGTGCCCGACCCCATGGACGCGGCGGACCGGGTCCTGGAGCTGATCAACGAGGCCAGAGAAAATCTGGGCATCGACAAGAAAACCGAGCGCAAGCTTTACGATATGAAGGACAGGAGGCAGCTCGATGTCTAAGCTCATCTGCAGCAGTGCGATTGACGGTGCGATCGAATGGGTCGCCAAGGCGGAGGCGAAACTCGCCGAGGCCATCGACGCCAAGGGGAAAAACGCGGAAGTCGGATTCCCGAACACAGCCTACTACCTCCCGGTGGTCCACTCCTTCACCGGCGCGAAGGTTGCAACCCTCGAGGACATGCACGATGTCCTCAAACAAGCCAAGGAACTACTGCCCGAACGACCGACGGACAAAGTTTGGCTCCCCTATCTCGGGACCACTCTCGACGCGGGTGTGGCAACACTTTTCGCGTGCGAGATCATCGAGGCGTGCAAGACGTTGATTGGGCCCGAGCCCATCGATGGCATCTGGCTGGGCGCGGCCAATGACGTGATCATGCGCGAGCGGGGCATCGAGTTCGTCGATGGCACCGCTCCCGGCTTTGCCGCCATCACAGGCGCGGCGCCCACGAACGAAATCGCGGTGAAGATCGCCAAACAGCTCCAGGAGAAGAATCTCTACGTTTTCATGGCAGGCTGCACGGACGGCAAGCAGTTCGCCGAGCAGTTGGACGAGGAGGGCGTGCAGCTAGGCTGGGAGACCCGCCTAGTTCCCTTTGGACGCGATGTATCCGCGCTGATCCACGCCCTCGGGTTCGCCAGCCGCGCCGCCCTCTCCTTCGGCGGGGTCGCCCCCGGTGACTTCAAAGCCAATCTGCGCTACAACCAAAGCCGGATCTTCGCCTTTGTGCTGGCCTTGGGCGAAGTGACTCCCGACAAGTACGCAGCTGCGGCCGGCGCCATCAACTACGGCTTCCCGGTGATCGCCGACACGGACATCCCCGAGATCCTTCCGACCGGTGTCTGCACCTACGAGCACGTCGTCTCGAACGTCCCCTACGAGAGCATGGTGGAGAAGGCGCTCGAAGTGCGCGGCTGCAAGATTCAGATCACCAAGGTTCCCGTTCCGGTCGCCTACGGCCCCGCCTTCGAGGGCGAGCGCATCCGCAAGGCCGATGTGCACGCGGAGTTCGGTGGCAACAAGAGCACCGCCTTCGAGTTCGTGACCAGCGCGGAGATCGACGAGATCAACGACGGCGAGATCGAGATCATCGGGCCAGACATCGACGAGGTCGAGCCTGGCACAGCGCTGCCCCTGGCTATCTGGGTCGAAGTCGCCGGACGGAAAATGCAGACGGACTTCGAGCCAATCCTCGAACGGCAGATCCACCACATGCTCAATGGCGCCGAAGGCATTTGGCACATGGGACAGAGGGACATCGTCTGGACTCGAGTCTCCCAGGCAGGCTTTGCGTCGGGGCTCCGACTACGCCACTACGGCGAAATCCTCCACGCGAAAATGCTTGCCGACTACCCCGCCATCGTGGACAAGGTCAAGGTGACTCTCATCACCGATTCTGCGGAGGTGGAGCGGCGCATCACGGTGGCACGCAAGATCTACGACGAGCGCAATCGGCGCCTGGCGACGATGACGGACGACAGCGTCGACACCTTCTACAGCTGCCTGCTCTGCCAGTCCTTCGCGCCAGATCATGTCTGCATCATCAGTCCCGAACGACTCGGGCTCTGCGGCGCCTACAACTGGCTCGACGGCAAGGCCGCTTTCGAGATCGACGAGACCGGGCCGAACCAGCCGGTCGCCAAAGGGGAATGTCTAGATCCCGTGCGTGGCATCTGGAAGGGCATCAACGACTACGTCTACACCAACAGCCACAAGACGACCGATGGATTCTGCGCCTACTCCATCATGGACCGCCCCATGACCAGCTGCGGATGCTTCGAGGTCATCTGCGCCTACGTGCCCGAATGCAATGGCGTCATGGTCGTCAACCGCGAGTTCCAGGGCGAAACTCCCGTCGGCATGACCTTCTCGTCGCTCGCCGGCAGCGTGGGAGGAGGCCAGCAGACGCCTGGTTTCATGGGCTGTGGAAAGGTTTTCCTCACATCCCGCAAGTTCCTCTACGCCGAAGGTGGACACCGACGACTCGTGTGGATGCCCAAGGAACTCAAGGAACTCCTCGCGGGAGACTTGGAAGATTGTTTCGAGGAGCAGGAGATCACCGGTTTCCTCGACAAGATCGCCGACGAGACGACGGCCACGGAAGC
>JAGLDW010000087.1 GCA_023145395.1 Lentisphaeria bacterium
CGAGGTCTCCGAGCGCAACCCTGGGGGGAACGGGGGTCCGAGATGGGCGAAGATCTTGTGATTCGCGGCGGGGAATGGCAGCGCGGCGAGTTCTTCGGGAGCAACCCAGCGCGTCGGACGGTCGCATCGCACAGACGGTGCGTCGTCCCCAACGCATTCGCACCAGAATGCGCTCAAGGTGATCCGGAAGTGACTGTAGGCATGCTCGACGGTACAGATCCGCTCCGAAACGCGCACGGGCAAATCCACCTCCTCCAGGATCTCGCGCACGCAAGCGTCCTCCGGACTCTCCCCTGACTCGCACTTTCCACCGGGAAACTCCCAGAGTCCTCCAAGCATGCTGGCATCGTCTCGTCTAGCCACGAGAATGCGTCCCTGGTGCCGGACCAAACCCACCGCGACATCATAATGCGGCACAGTCTTCCTGGGTCGGCGCAAGGGCAGTTCCGCAACGAGTCCCTGGCGAAACGCCTCGCACCATCGGGCGACGGGGCACACTCCGCACTTCGCCGTGCCCGGCACGCACACAAGCGCGCCCAGTTCCATCATCCCCTGATTGAAGGCGGACGGATCCTCCGCCTTGGCAATCACCGTGTCGAGCCAGCTCTGGATTTCCCTGCGAACGGGCACGGCACGCACGTCCTCGCGGATTGCCTGAAACCGCGCGACGACTCTCAAGACATTGCCATCAACCACCGCCTTCTGCACGCCAAATGCGATACTGGCCACCGCCGCAGCCGTATAGGCGCCAATGCCGGGCAGGCTCAGCAACTCGTCAACAGTCCCGGGAATGGTTCCTCCACCAGCCATCACCTGACGCGCGGCAGCATGGAGATTCCGCGCCCTCGAGTAGTAGCCCAGTCCCTCCCATGCCTTCAGCACGGCTTCCTGATCCGCCTCGGCCAAGCTGATCAAGGTCGGGAATCTCTCCATAAACCGCTCGAAATAGGGTCGCACCGCCTGTACACGGGTCTGCTGCAGCATGATCTCGCTGACCCACACGCGATAGGGCGTGGGATCGTCACGCCACGGCAATTCCCGGCTGTTCTGATGAAACCAGTGCTCAAGCGCTTCGCGCCATGCGCTGTCGGTGGAAACCAAAGACACATTCTCAGAGTCATCCCACAGGATGACGGAGTGGTGGAGTATTGGAGTCATGGAGTACTGCTCCTGAGCCGCGAAAAGGCCGGGCGAGGGAAAGTGACCAGCAATCGGTGATCGGTAATCGGCGAGGGATGCCGCTGCTTTGTCAGGTTGACCTCTAAAGAACACAAATCGCACCACAAGAACACCGATAACTGATGACCGATCACCTATCACTGGTCGCGAAAACCTTTTCGCGGCCCCCTAGCGTCGGCAATGCTTGGCCAGGAATCGGTCGAGCTGATTGGCGAAAACCTGGCAGTCCTTCTGACTGAATCCCGGTGGACCTCCAGTCTCCATGCCCTGACTGCGCAGTTGCGCCATCAGGTCACGCGTCGCCAAGCGCTGCTTGATGTTTGTGACGGTGAACAAATCCCCGCGGGGGCTGATGGCGTAGGCGCCTTTCTCCACGACTCGGTCCGCCAGAGGAATATCCGCTGTGATCACAAGCTCCCCGGGCTGGATCTCCTCGACGATTTTGTCGTCTGCTTCGTCAGGGCCCGCCGCGGCGAGAAGAGTCGAGACCAACGGGGAGTCCGGCGTGCGGATGTACTTGTTCGCCACCATGACGACAGGTATCTCGAGCCGTTCCGACGCCTTGAAAAGAATGCGTCGCAGCACACCGGGAAACGCATCGGCATCAACGAGGATTCTCATGGGCAACCTTTTTTCATACAGTTCTGGTGCTTCCGGCAGGCACATTCGCCCGGAGGATGCGAGTTCCGCAAGGTATCCGCGCCCGCCAGCAATTCCAGGCTGGGCGTCTCAATTGGTTGCACCTCCACTCCAACTGGGCAATATTGAGCTGCTACACAGGACCTCTCCCGCGTGTGAGGCAAGCCGAAGTCGATGGAGCCCTTCTTAATGAGCACGTCCGTAAAGCCAGACCAAACCACATTATTGGTCGTCGATGACGACAGTGGTCAGCGAGATCTGCTCGCCAGCTTCCTCCGCACTCAAGAATTCCGCGTGCTGGAGGCTGCATCCGGTCTGGAGGCGTTGGAGCTACTGGGCGAACAGCCTGTCCACATGATCGTCTCCGACGTCAGAATGCCGGGTATGACAGGCATCGAGATGATCCGGCAGGCCCGCGCCCAGCGCCCTGCCCTGCCCTTTCTCATGGTCACTGCCTACGCGGATGTGCGCGACGCGGTCGATGTCATGCGTGACGGCGCCTTCGACTATCTCGAAAAGCCTATCGACTTCGAGGAACTCAATGCGGCCGTGTGCAAAGCACTCGGGATGAAAACCACACACGCGCCACCATCACCGGACAACACTCCTCCGTTGCCGGAAGGCATCGTCGCCGAAAGCGCCGCCATGCGAACTGTGCTGCGGGAGACGGCGCTGGTGGCGCCCACGGAGTCCCGCGTGCTCATCACCGGAGAAAGCGGCACCGGCAAGGAGATTGTCGCGGATTTGATCCATCGGTGGAGCAAGAGAACCGCTGGTCCTCTGGTGAAAGTCAACTGCGCCGCCATCCCGGAGAACCTACTCGAAAGCGAACTTTTCGGTCATGAGAAAGGTTCTTTCACCGGTGCCGTCTCACAACGGATCGGGCGATTCGAAGAGGCGGGGAACGGCACCTTGTTCCTTGACGAGATCGGGGAGATGAGCGCGCCCCTGCAAGCCAAGTTGCTCCGCGTCATTCAAGACGGCGAGTTCGAACGTGTGGGATCCAACAGGACCCAGACCAGCAATGCCCGCATCGTCACCGCCACCAACTGCAACCTCGAAAAGGAGATCGAGGAATGCCGGTTTCGGGAAGATCTTTTCTTCCGTCTGAACGTGTTCGAGATCTACATCCCCCCCCTGCGTGAACGTCGCGAGGACATTCTCCCTCTCGCCGAGCAATTCGCCACGCGGTACAGCAGCGAGCGACTGCGGCCACGACTGTCGGCGTCCACCGTCGCCGCGCTCGCTCTCTATCGCTGGCCTGGAAATGTCCGGGAACTGCAGAATGCCATGGAACGCGCGACGCTCATGGCCCGCGGCGGCGGCATCCTGCCGGAGCACCTGCCCCGGCGTGTGCGTCAGGCCATGGACGTGCAGATGCCCGACACAGACGACTCGACAAAGCCCGCAGGACGGATCGAGGAGATGGAAAGAGTGCTCATTCTGCAGACTCTCAAGGAGCAGGACTACAATCGCAGCAAGACCGCACGCGTGTTGGGAATCAGCCGGCGGGCGCTGCTCTACAAACTGCGACAACTCGCCGATCTCGGGTACAAAATCGACGCCTAGATTTATGAAAGACCCATCCAGACATCCCCGTGCTCCCCGCCGCGCCGCCGCTGTCGCAGGTGCTTTCTACCCGGAATCGACAGCGCGCCTGCAGGTGGAAGTGGAGAATTTTCTAAAACGGGGCGAAGACGACGACACCTCGTCGGGCACGGTCCGCGCTCTCATCGCCCCGCATGCCGGATATCGATATTCGGGGGAGACTGCCGGATGCGCGTACGCCACCGCACAACGGCAAGACGCCGTCGAGCGAGTCGTGGTTCTCGCCGCCAGCCACAGAGTCGCGTTCCGTGGCATCGACACAAGCTCCTACGCCAGCTTCTCCACCCCCCTGGGAGACATGATGGTGGACCGGGACGCGGTCGCCAGGCTTCTGGACGATCCGCTGTTTTGCGCGACAGAGGAACCCCACGCCTCCGAACACTCCATCGAGGTCCAGCTTCCTTTCCTGCAAACGCTGTTTCCCGACGCCACGCTTGTTCCCCTGCTCTGTGGCTATCTTTCTCCTGACGACATGGACCACGCGGCCACAGTTCTCGCAGAAACGCTCTGGCGCCGGAACACGCTTTGGGTCGTGAGCAGCGATTTCACGCATTACGGCGCCAGTTTCGACTACCTTCCCTTCACGGAGGATGTGCACAGCCGCATTGAGGATCTCGACATGGGTGCGCTCGAGCATATCCTCGCATTGGATTCACAAGGCTTTGACAACTACGTGGAATCGACGGGTGCCACCATCTGCGGGCGAACCCCAATCACAGTGTTCCTGCGCATGATTGAGAAAAAGGATCCCACGCTCATTCCAAGACAGGTTCACTACACCACCAGCGGACGGATGACCCATGACACCTCTCACAGTGTCAGCTATGCCGCCGTTGTCTTTCGCGAACCGGACCAGGCGCCCCCTTCGCCCCCCAGCATCTCCCGCAGCGATCGACAGGCACTGCTGCGGATCGCGCGCGCAGCCATCGTGGGGGAACTAGGCGGGGAATCTGCGGAGTCCGCAATTCCCGACACCCTCCCCAACACATTCGTCGAGCAGGCGGGCTGTTTCGTCTCCCTCCATATCGACGATTCGCTACGCGGCTGCGTGGGCCAGCTTGAGGCATCTGAATCCTTGTTCGTCGAAGTGATGCGCAACGCCTGTCGCGCCGCCTTCCACGACCCACGGTTCGAGCCGTTGACTCTTTCCGAACTGGACCGGATTCGGATCGAGATCTCCGTTCTCACCCAGCCACGACCCATCCCATCCATCGAGGATTTCCAGGTGGGTGCCCAAGGTTTGATCCTGACCAGTGGAAGACACAGAGCCGTCTTTCTGCCACAGGTCGCCGAGGAGAGAGGGTGGGACGCCACCACCACCCTGCAACGACTTGCGGCAAAGGCGGGGCTACATGGTGGGAACTGGCAGCAAAACTGCCAGCTACAAGTATTCGAAGCCACAGTTTTTCAGGAATAGAACGTAGCGTGGACCGGGTGTCCACAACCAAAACGAAGTCAGCGGGAGCGGCAGCGCCATGTCAGACGAAGGCAACGACGAAAAAACGAGTACAGCGCTTGTGCTCATTGTCGAGGATGAGGAATCCAACAGAATTGTGCTGCGACGACTCCTCGAACTGGCGGGATACAGCGTGGAAACCGCAGAGGATGGCCTCGAGGCGCTCGCACTTCTCAACACCAGCATGCCCGACCTCATACTGCTCGATGTGAACATGCCCGGCCTGGACGGATTCGAGACCTGCCAGAGGATCAAGCTCGACCCCCGGACCCAGGACATCCCCGTCATCTTCCTGAGCGGACGCAAGACCAATGAGGACACGGTGCGCGGTTTCGATGTTGGCGGGGTGGACTATGTGGGGAAGCCATTTCATCCGCCGGAACTGCTAGCGCGCGTCCGCACGCATGTGCAGTTGCGGAAACTTCGCCAGATCGTGCCCATGTGCGGCTACTGCAACAAGATCCGGAGCGAGGGGGGGGACTGGGAAAAGATCTCCACCTACATCCGCAAGGAAACTGGGTCTGATATCTCCCATGGAATCTGTCCCGACTGTTTTGCCAAACTCAAGCTGCAGTACTCACCGAGCAAGCAGTAACCAAAGGGCGCTGGACGCCTGCAACCAGTTCGGCCGGATTCACACCCATGTTCGCTCTGACCATCAGCATCGTTTTCGCCGTGGCCTTTGGCCATGTGATGCGCCACGCGCAGGAGCGCAAGCGCAGCATGGTGTGGGTGGCGGCAGTGAGCTACCCTGTGGCCTGCGCACTGAGCATTGCTGCGTGGGCGGGTGTCTTTCGCAGCGTGATCGGGTGGCAGGAGCTGGTTTTCGGGGGGCTGGGCGGACTGGCCTGGTTCGCGGCCTATCTGCTCATGGACACCGCCATCCGGCTAGCCGGGCTCAGCATCACACAGTGCGTTGGCTGGCTGGGGGTGGTGGCACCCATGTTCGCGGCGGCGGTCTTCTTCGGAGAAACTCCGACCACATCGCAGTATATCGGAATGGCGCTGATGGCGTTGGCGATGGCCTTGCTTACCGTCGGAAAGACTTCAAACGTCACGAGCAAGAGCAAATGGCGAGTGCCAGTGCTCCTTGGACTCTTCCTCTGCGAAGGAGCCATCAATATGAGCGTGAAGTGGTTTGAGGTGAGCCTGAAATCATCCGGGCTCACGCAGGCACAGGTGGATGGCCGCTGTTCCGGTTTGCTCATTTTTCTGTTCGGTGTCGCAGGTCTGGCCATGTGCATCCTGGCGATTTCGAGAAGCGACAAACTCTCCAGAGGCGCCCTTCTGCATGGCCTCTCGCTGGGCGTTGTGGCTTTTGCCGCGAACTACGCATTCGTGATCGCGGTGAACCGTCTTCCCGCAGCGCTGATGTTCCCCTCTTTCTGGGCGGGGGTGCTACTACTGGCGAGCACAAGCGCAGTCATCTTCTGGAAAGAACGCTACACCAAACGCGCATGGACAGGCATGGCCATGGCTCTGCTGACCATGATCTTCGTGAGCGTGGATGTGGAGGCTTGGCTCCGGGGACTGTTTCCCTGACACGAGGCGGTGTCGGCGGCACGCTATCCCGGCGAGCCCATGGGACTCTGTCACTCGGGCTTGTCGTCGCCCTCGGCCGCCGCTCTGCGGTCCAGTTCCGTATCCGGCGCCTGCACGGGCGCGGCAGTTCCAGACTTCGGCGCCACTAGCCGAGGGGATCTGCCGTCTCGCCGCCCCCCAAGGTCATCCCCATACAGATCCAGCCCGAAAAAACCGACCACGAGGTCAACAAGCTCGCCAGGATTCACGCCCAGGCGCACACTTCCCATGACCGCCACCACAACCTCGAGCTGGGTCAGATAGTGCGCAGGGTACTTCTTCAAGACCAATCCCTCGCTCTCCCACTTCATCCTAGGCACACAGACGAAGGGAATCGTCTCCGAAGCCAGGCTGAACTGCTGGTCGTCACGAGCGCCCGGGGGGAAAGCGAACACCGCTTTGCCACGCGCTTGAAGGCGCTCTCCATCCTGTGGAAGCCAAAAGACATCATTCGCCCACCAGAGTGCACCCACAGACAGGGGAATGTGCTCGAGATCCTCGTCTCCGGCACTCACAGCGAAGACTTCGCCACCCCGAAGCCCCGCCTGGTCCGCACACATAAGAACAGGTGTGAAGTGCAGGGGCCCAAGCTGTGCCTTCACCCCCAGCCCCGTTCCCACAGAGAACGTCAGCACATCCGCGATATCACGGCCTCGATTGCCCATGTATCCCCGCATCGCGCAGCCATTCGTCAACAACGCGATAGCCACCAGAAAAAACAGCCTGGAAAAAATGTTCATCATACCGCCTTCCCAAAATGCTTCGGAGCCAGTGGGCACCGAGGTGAAGTCTCGATTGTGCTTCCTACGAATACCATAGACCATCTACCGCGAGGCACCATCAATCACTTGTCCACGTCGCAGAGAGGCCACTCACGTGCCCTGCGAACTCCGCAAATCGCATAGGCGCCAATAGTAATTCCCAGCAGCAATGGGCCTCACAGCTCATTCCGAAGAACGCTTCGACGGCGTTCGAGCGCCACCTGTCAGATCCGTCGGCAAGGGCACACCGGTGATGCCGGGAACAAGGGCAAGCCGATCATCGGCTAGGATGAACAGACCTGCGTCACTCGGCACAACATCGTGGAAGGTCCTCTTGCGTTTCCCGTCCGGGTAGACGCAAGTCAGCAGCGAGACGGGCTCCTTCACGCCCGCTCGGTAGTAAAGGACTTCCGTAGCCGACACGAGAACCACTCCTTTCCCCGCAGGCACAATTCTCGCTTCCCGCACATCCGACCGTGTGAATCTCAGCCCCTCTGGACTCGCAGCACCAGTCTTGGAAGAGACCAACTCCACGAGCGTGTTTGACGGCAAGTGCAACAGATAGGGCTGAAACCAGCGGAACAGAACCCAATCTCCAGTGCGTTGAACCAATGGGAGAAAATCTCCGAATGTACGTTTCCGCATCTTCTCGAGAGTTTTGAAACTGTGAACATCGATCTTTCCGGTCGCCAGTGCACAATGGTACAACTGATGTCGGTTTCGATCATTCGGATTGGGGCCGGCTAGAACCCAAAGCTGTTTTCTGCCTGGATCTACGGCGACCCCTTTCAATGGGAGACCGCTGAGCACTGAGTCGCGTGTCTTCTCGCGGCTGGACCAGAGCATCCTGGAAATCCCACTCGTCGAATCGAGTGTCATGACCCCAGTGTAGTCCGCATAATTGCCACCAGTGAAGGCATAGAGCACATCGCCTAGAATGTCGAGATGGCGAATCGCGTTGGTAGCCAGGCCTTGCTCCTCAGTCAGCGCGCGCACGGGCTGACCAGGCGCGAAGATCCTGAGCCCGTGCCAGGGAGTGCCAAGATAGATCGTCGAGCCTGCCGCGACGACAGACGGCCCCCATCTCTCGTGTTCCCCACGGACGTAGTCGTGCACACGAGGCGCAGGCAATTCCTTCGTGCAGAACTGATGCGATAGTGGTTTCCACGTCTCAGGAGAGAGCCGAACCACTCCCCATGTCTGTGCTTGATGGTACCACCCCACTGAGCACACGAGGGCGACACAATCCGGAGTGACAACGATGCGGCGAAAACGCGGATTGTACTTCTTGGGCGGGAAGACCTCTTTCATCTCCCTGGCCGTAGCCAAGACCTCTCCTGCAAAACTTTCGCTCTTCGGCTGCGGTGCCGCGAGTCCGTAGCTTTCCACAAGCCGCCGCTTCTTCACCTCCAGTTTTTCGGCAAACGAGCGAAGCCGACGCTTGTCGCTGGCACTCAATGACGTCTGGAGGGATCGCTGCTCCAGGACTGCCAACGCACGAGTCAGAAGGTCGAAAGACAGCTCGGGACGTCCCGAACGCTCGTGCTGACCGACGGCTATTTTCAACAACCCCTTCCAGCCAAAAATCCGCATCGGATTGTTGACGGAGACAATATGGTTTCCAATCTCCATTCGCTGCCTCTGGAGAAACGCGTCATGCTCGGGTTCCTCTCCGGCAGATGTAGCCGACAGTACGAGAGGGTAAAGCAAATTGGCGATGCTCCAACGGATCTCCGGCTGCTCGTCGTCGGCATTTGCATCAATGTCATTCCAAATGATGTCCGTCAGACGCTTGGAATGATGCCGAACCTGCGCCAAATCACCTTCGTCCGTGGCCAGTTGAATCAAACTGGCTTCGGCATGTGCCCTCAACCACGGGTTCTGCTCTTCCGAGAGGTCCCGAAGACCCACTCGCACCGCAGCGATCCTCTGCTCCTTCGTCACGCACCAGAGACGACACCCTCTCGTGTTCACGTTGGTGAATATATGACGCGCCGTCGCATCAGCACTTTTTGAGGTCCCCATCAGAGCCGCAGTCTCGCGCAGCGCGTCATTCCGCATCTTCACGTGGTCGCTCGGATCCGCAAACCAGATTTGGCTTCTGTGCACACAGAGCCGCAAGAGTGACAGACGCGATTGGTTGTCCTTCCGAGACTCTGCCGCTTTGGCGAGGCAGTCGTACATCTGAAGCTTTAGCTGGCGCAACCGGACCACATCCTCGGCCAATGACGATGACACCATCTTCTCCATCTCGGCAGCCGATGGATTTGGCCACTCGGATAGCAACGAAGAAGCCGCGCCGAATGCATTCCTGAAAAGTCCCGTCGGTGCTCTGGTTTGCGGCACAATGAATCGCGCCAGTTTCCTGTCCGCTTTGACATCGTGCAGGACATCAGGATCCCGCATCAATCGCTCGGCGATCATGACGGCACGTTCCTGCCAAACCAGCAACTGCACATTGGCCATCGAATAGCGGCCATTCGCGGCACCTGTCTGCGTGATATATCCCCGGATGATCCGCAAAAGAAGAATCTCCAGTTCAGGTTGCCGAGGAAGCAACGCCAAAGCAGCCTCGGCAGGGCCGAGGGCAAGGTCATAATCACCCAGCAATCGGCAACGATTAGCCTCGGCAGCAAGAGTCAACGCCTCAACCATCGGGGAAAGGGATATCAACTCTTTGTTCTGACCAGCGACACGCAGGATCTCACTCACAATCCCGCCACATAGATCTCCTAGCTGATCGATTCTTCCCTCCACCTTTCCATGCACAACCTGGCCGTCTCCCTTCCGGTATTGGAATCGAACGGACAAGGCGTCAGCACCGCGCTCGCGGTCAATGCGAAAGCTACCATCGACCAGGATACTTGTGGTGAGCAAGGCCCGGGGTAGCGTGCTCGACAGGTTCCGTTCCTCACTCAACATGCGCGTTTTTTCGCGCTCGAGAAGAAAGACGCCGTGCTGACGACCAAGTGTTGCCTCCAGCACACCGCTGATTGTCGTCGCCAGCCAATCCCAGCGTTTCGAGACCTCTTCGCTGCGAAACGCCATCACGCCGACAAGCAACAGTTCCTTCGAGTTCTTGGGAATCCGGCGCAGATTGGATTTGATACGCTGACACAGCTCACGGAACATGTCTACGTTCTCGTCGTCAATGCGTGTCAGAGCCACACGTGTGTCGAGCACCTTGATCCCGTACCGCGTCTCAACGACACGAACACGAACAGATTTCCCCTTGCTCCTCGGCTGCCGTGTGGCTTCCAGCAGCACGAATGCATCCGCCTTGCAGAGCTCTCCCAACCCGGTCACCGCCGCCATGCCATCAACGGTGCTCGAAGAAAGTGTTAGTACTTGCTCCCGCGTCAAAGCCGCCAATTTTTCACGCTCCACCATGTCGATACCGGACTCTTGCGAGAATGCGACAAAGAGCAGATCAACGAAAGAGGGCGGCATCAATCCAGGGGTACTGAAATCAACGATTGCGACACTCTTCCGCCCGTCATCTGGCACCTGGGCGGACATGCCGTCAACAGACAGCAACAGAAGGAGAAACAGTATGCTCGCCCCTGTTCGATTCATGAATATCTCCTCGTATTTCCTGCAAAACTGCTTAGATCTATCCTTGCATATTGGCGTGGATGAGGTGCCAAAGTAGAATTTGTCCTGCCTTAGTAAATTAGACGGTATGAGTCCACTATTCTTTGACGAAACGCGATTTTTCTCCTCAGGCCTGTAACTGACGAGTAAAATGTAAAGAACTTTCCGTGCGGACCCTTTTGGGTCTAGCGTATCCCGATCTCGATCTTCGTCCAGTTCCCTTTGGAGGCTCTTGCAAAAAACCACACGCCACGCGTTCTGCGGTGTGTGGAACGTTCGAAGGCTCCGTGATATACTCCTTCGCAGTAAGTGCATCGGTAATCAGGGGGATGACCAACATGACATTGCCTGCTGTGCCATTCGGCAAACATGAAATTAAGCGACTCATTCTCGGTGGGAACCCACTTTGCGGGAACTCCCACTGCACCAATGAGATGAACGAGGACATGCGCGAATACTACACGCAGCAGCAGGTTCTTGAGGTTCTGCGCCGTTGCGAAGAAGCGGGCATTAACACGATCCAGGCGCGCGGCGACTACCACCGCGTCCTCCACTGGATGGAGCTTTTCCGACGTGAGGGCGGCAATCTCCAGTGGATCGCCCAGACCGCATCCGAAATGCACGACGTGTTCCAGAACATCCGCATCCTTGCGGCGGCTGGCGCCATCGGCATCTACCACCACGGCACGCAGACGGACCGGTTCTGGCACGAAGGCCGTATTGACGAGGTGGGAGACTACCTGAAATGCATGCGCGACTGCGGTGTCATGGTGGGGCTCGGAACGCACCGCCCCGACGTCATCCGGTATGCGGAGGAGCATGACTGGGATGTCGATTTCTACATGGCCTGCTTCTACAATCTCGGGCGCTCCCCGCGCGAAAGCGCACTGGTCAGCGACAAGGCGGACTACAGCGGCGAAGCATTCCTGGAAAGCGATCGTGAGGAAATGTGCCAGGTCATCCGACAGACATCCAAGACCTGCCTTGCTTTCAAGATCCTGGCCGCGTCCAGAAATTGTGCGACGCCGAAGGACGTGCGGGAGGCGTTTCAATACGCATTCGACAACATCAAGCCACAGGATGCGGTCGTGGTCGGCATGTTCACGAAGTACGAGAACCAAATTGCGCTGAACATCGAGCACACACTCGCCGCCTGCGGCTCTCTCTGAAAGCCGGGTACGACGCCGACAACCCCTCACCGGGATCGCGAGGGACTTTGGTTTTCCACTTAGGGTCCGTGCGGACTCTTACTCCGTGTTCCAGCGGAACTCGACTGCGGATTCGGCGCCGATGGAGACCATCTCGCCGTGGGAGCCGGAAAACTGGGTGCGTCCGTAGTCGCGGAACCGGTCGATGACTAGGGAGATGCGCCCGCGAGTGGGTCGGATCGTGAAGGAAAAGGTCAATTCTCCCCCTGACTTCGGTGGTGCCACGGGAATGTTGAGCCACACATAGCCAGGCCCATCCTCAAACGCATCCGAATCAGGGGAGGCGGTGCGCTCCAGGCCGACAAGGTCAACCTGAATCGAGGAGCCCTTCTCCATCAGAATGGGGATGCGGAGCGTCGCGGATGTGACCCGTTTCGCGCTAGACACCGAATTCGGGATGATCAGCGTTTTTTGGACTGTCACGCCTCGGTTCGGCACGGGCAACGGGGTCAGTCCGCCCATGCTTGCCGCCCCATGATCAAACACGGCAATGTGCTCGGGGGTCTCAAGCACGACTCCGGAGGGACGGCAAAGGCGCATGGCGCTGGCCTCGAACAGCGTTTGGTAGGTCTCAAATGCCTTGAGGGTGACATACAGGCCCGCTGCGAGCGCGAGCACCGAGAAAAGCAGTCGTTTGCGGGCCGCCTCTCCTCCGGACCGTGCTTTGCGGATCCGTCCCCAGAGCTGAATGGCACCCCCACCAGCCAGAACGCAAAGCAGAGGGACCAGAGGAATGCGGAAACGGGCGAGCATGTAGAAGAGCACGGTGCTCAGGCAATAGACAATGGTGACGTAGTACACAAAAAGGCGGTCTGGAGAACGGCGCCGCCAAAGCAGAAGCATGCCGGCGATGGCCAAGGAACCGAAAAGCCAGAACGGGACAACGGCGGGGAAGCGCAGAAGAACACTGCGCCTCCCCTCGCCAGCCATGTTCACGTTGTTCGGGATCTCGGTGTGGCTCCAGAAGAGCAGGAGCGTGCGCCATTTTAGCTCGCAGAAGGCCATTGGCTGCCGCCAGGCCCAGTGCAGCATCTGCCGGGTGACGGGGACGGCGTGCCCGTCGGGAAGATTCGCCTTCCGCACGGCTTCATGGTAGCTGGGCGGATACTCCAAGCCACCCGGAGGCGCTTCGGATGTGTTGCCGAGAGCAAGCACAGCATCCTGGGCGGACGAGGGTCCGGTCCACCGCCCATGGTAGGAGAGATTGCGTAGGGAAAAAGGAAGTTGGGGAACATACATGGCCACGACAAAGAGCACGGTATAGATCGCGACGCGACGCCAGTTTCGACGTTGCCGCCAGCACAGCAGGCCAAGAACTCCCGGGACGAGCAGCAGCACGTTGCCTCGTGTGAGAATGGCGAAGGCCGTGGTTAGACCCAGTA
>JAGLDW010000870.1 GCA_023145395.1 Lentisphaeria bacterium
GGCGGGCGCCTATCGTCGGTTCAATTCCCAGATTCTCCCTGGGCAGGTAATCATTGCCGGGACGAATCAGGGGCTGTTCGCCAGAACCCATGCTCGATCCGGGCAGTTCGTGATTCATTCCACACTTGCGGATGGTAGTCGGACCGAGGACTGGACTGTGCCCATGGAGCCGGGCGCCTTGCTTGCGGAGGCCGCGAAGGGGGAGTTCTTCAGCTATGCTGCCGGCGTTGCCTATCATATGCTGACTTTCTATCATGTGGACGGCATTGAAATCGACAACTACCGGACAACGCTGCCCATCAGCAAGGGCCTCAGTTCCTCTGCCGCTGTCTGCGTGATGGTCGCGCACGCCTTCAACTGTGTCTACGATCTCAAATTGACCGTTCGCGCTGAGATGGAGGCGGCGTATCAGGGAGAGATTTTGACCCCTTCGCGTTGCGGGAGAATGGATCAAGGCTGTGCTTTTGGCCAAGTGTCCGTGCTGATGACCTTCGATGGAGAATTGCTCAAAACGACCCAGCTTGGCGTGGGCCGTCATCTGCATTTCCTCATCGCCGACCTCAAGAGTAGCAAGGACACGATCACAATCCTCCAAGACCTCAACAAAGCCTTTCCCTTCGCGGATGATTCGCGGGGAGAGGATGTGCAGAAGTATCTTGGCGAGATCAATAGCGGTCTTGTGCCGCGTGCGGTTGCCGCTCTCAAGCTTGGCGACGCCAAGGTGCTCGGAGAACTCATGACCGAGGCGCAGGCCCAGTTCGACAAGCACATGATCCCCGCCTCGCCCAGGCAACTGGAAGCCAAGAAACTCCATGAGGTCCTCAACGACCCCAGAACGATGGAGTACGTCTATGGCGGCAAGGGCGTGGGTTCTCAGGGCGACGGATGTGTGCAGTTTGTGGCTAGAAGCGCGATGGACCGCGACCGCCTTGCCGCCTATCTGACGGAGCAGTACGGGCTGGACTGCTTTCCTCTCGACCTCAAACCCCCGAAGTCCGTCCGCAAGGCTGTCATTCCCGCCGCCGGTTTTGGCACGCGCATGTTCCCGGCTACCAAAGCGGTCAAGAAGGAACTGCTGCCTCTCGTCACCCCCGACGGTGTCTGCAAACCCATCATCCAGGCCATCGCGGAGGAGGCAGTCCAGGCTGGTTGTGACGAGATCGCCATCATCGTCCGACCTGATGAGCGCGCCCTCTTTGAGAGCTTCTTCCAGGAAATGCCCTCCGGAATGCACTACAACAAGCTGCCAGACTGGGCGAAGAGGGAATGCGACAAGCTCCGGACTCTCGGCGAACGCATCACCTTCATCGACCAGCCCACGCAGGAGGGTTTTGGGCATGCGGTCTATTGCGCCAGCGAATGGGTAGGCAACGAACCGTGTCTTCTTCTGCTTGGCGATCACATCTACCACTCCAACACGGACACGGTCTGCGCGCGCCAGCTCATTGACGCTTTCAGCGCCGGCAAGGGGCGAAGCGTCGTCGCAGTCTACCTCGCGCCCGGAGAGGAGGTCTGTCACTACGGAACCGTCACCGGAGAATGGCTTGGGTCTGGGACAGGCACTCTCGAAGTCACGGAGTTCGCCGAGAAGCCCAGTCTGGACTATGCACGGAATCACCTTGTCACACCGGGACTGGAAGAGGATCAGTTCGTCTGCGTCTACGGCCAATACGTGCTCACCCCCATCGTGTTCGAACACCTCCGGCGGCAGATCGAGTCGGACCAGCGGGAGCGGGGAGAGATCCAGCTGACCAGCGCGCTTGAAAGCGTCCGGCAGGAGGAGGGGCTGCTTGCGACCATTGTGGATGGCGAGCATTTCGACACGGGTCTCCCAGGCGCCTATCTAAACAGCATTGCATCTCATTTCGTTGGCAAGCCCGTCGATCTTTCAGCTGGATGCCCATGAATGTTCTCGTCACAGGTGGAGGCGGTTTTCTAGGCCGCCGGATCGTCGAGATGCTGCTTGAGCAGCATCATGCCGTGCGTGTCGTTGGTCGTAGCCGCTATCCAGATCTCATGGCTCTCGGCGTTGATTGCGTGCAGGGCGACCTGCGCGACTCGAGTCTGGCTCTCGACGTTTGCCAAGGCATGGATCTTGTTTTTCATGTGGCCGCCAAAGCCGGCGTCTGGGGGGGGCGGAGCGAGTTCTACGAGATCAATGTCAAAGGCACCGCCAACATCATCCGGGGGTGTCTCGAGGCAAAGGTGCCAAACCTCGTCTACACCAGCACCCCGAGCGTGGTCATCGGGCCCGCCAACATCGAGAATGGCGATGAGACGCTGCCCTATCCCAAGCGCTACCTCTCTGCGTACCCTGCCTCCAAGGCGAAGGCAGAGCGCATGGTTCTCGACGCCAACGGCTGGGAGATGGTTCCCAACGCTGCCACTCCCATTCCTGACACGCCTGCCGCCGGCGCCACTCTCGTCAAACGACTCCAGACCTGCGCTCTCAGACCCCATCTCATCTGGGGACCGCGGGATCCGCACCTTCTGCCGCGCATTGTCGCGACAGCGCGTGCAGGCCGTCTCGCCATTGTTGGTGGTGGCGCCAACAAGGTCGATGTCACCTATATCGACAATGCCGCCCACGCGCATATTCTCGCCGCTGAGGAACTTCAAGGGGAAGGACGCTGCGCTGGAAAGGTCTATTTCATTGGCGATGCGGAACCAGTTGCGCTCTGGCCCTGGCTGAACAATCTATTCAAGCATCTCGACATGGAACCCATTCGACGAAAACTCCCCTACGGAGTCGTGCGCAGTATCGGCGCGTTCATGGAGTTTGCCTACCGTGTGCTGCCCCTGAAGGGCGAGCCCCCCATGACGCGTTTTGCCGCCATGCAACTCGCCCAGTCGCATTGTTTCCTTCATGATCGCGCCCGTCGTGACTTCGGCTACAAACCCATTGTCGATCCCCTCACTGCACTCACAAGAACGGTCGCCTGGATGAGAAGCGAGACCCCTTGGATGGCCTTTGAGTAGCAGATAGGAAGCAACAGGAATCCCACATGCAGACCCGACCTCTCGATCTCGACCTTCTCAAGCCAGAACGCTATCCGGCGCTGCATTTCGACGAGGACGCCTGGCTCTGGTTCGAAGGCGCATGCGTCGATTTTGGCATTGCCATGCCAGAGAAGATCCGTAGCACGCTGGAGGTGCTCTACAGCCACCTTGTCGGCGTCAATGAATGGCTCAATCTGACACGCCTCACCACTCCTTCCGAGTATCTCAAGTTCCATGTCTTTGACAGCCTGACCGCCTGTTCTCTGATCGCGGAAATCACCGATCCCGGCGACCTTTGCGTCGATCTTGGCTCTGGAGGCGGGTATCCCGGGCTCCCCTTTGCCATCTGGCTTCCGGACCGGCGCTGGCGGCTTGTTGACAGTCGAGGTCGCAAGGTCGCATTTCTCTCGGAAGCGGTGCGCCTGACCCCCTGCCGCAACATCCGGGCCCAGGCGTTCCGTGGCCGTGAGGCGGCAAGTGCCGCCCCCGATCTTGCAGGCGCCTGTAGTCTGGTGGTCGCGCGGGCCGTCGGACGGGCTGCGAAACTGCTCGAGGAAGCCGCCCCCCTGCTTGATCTTGGTGGTGCACTCGTTCTCCTCAAAGGCCCCTCCTACGAACGGGAGGAGCGGGACGAGGCCCAAAACGCATGCGAGGAGCTTGGGTTCGATATGGTCAGCGAGGATACAGTGTCTCTTGACGAAGAGGATCCCGGCCGCTTCATCGTCGTCTTCGCCAAGACAGGAGAGGGGCAGCTCGCGCCGCGTGCCCGTCGACGCAAACGGCGGTAGGTTCAGATTGGATTCCTGGACCCCAACGACTTTGCGTCGTTGGTGAACCAGATCAG
>JAGLDW010000871.1 GCA_023145395.1 Lentisphaeria bacterium
CGACCTTGCGTCGTTGGTGAACAAGATCATTTTTTTGCATTTCAGTGCGCACTTCCACTCCCTCCGAAACTGCGAGATCATCGGTTCCAACGGCACAAGGCCGCTGGGGACCAAAATCACTTTCAGGAGATGACACGATGAGCTACATGGGACTGGATATCGGAACATCCGGCTGCAAAGCCGTGGTCTTCACGGAGGAAGGTCACCAGTTCGCCGAGGCCCATCGCGGCTACCCGGTTCTCACCCCCCATCCCGATTGGGCGGAGATCGACTCCGCCGAACTCATGCGTGCCTGCCTGGAAGTCATCGCCGAGGCAGGCGCGGCCGCCCGCGCCAAAGGCGATCTGGTGGAGGGACTCGGAGTCTCAAGCCAGGGGGAGGCTTTCACAACCCTCGACCGCCAGGGGAACCATCTCACCAACGCCATGGTTTCCTCCGATGCGCGCGCCACCGAACTGGCTAGAACGTGGAGCGAGGAGTTCGGCAGGGAACGACTCTATTCGATCACCGGGCATACCGCCCACCCCATGTTCTCGTTGTTCAAGATGCTGTGGATCCGCGACAATCAACCCGATGTCTGGGACAAGGCAAGTAGCTTCTTCTGCTGTGAGGAACTGCTTCATCGCGAACTCGGTTTGGAGCCCGCCATCAGCTACCCCCTGGCAGGACGCACCATGCTCTTCAACGTCATTACGCATTGCTGGGACGAGGATATTCTACAGGCTGTGGGTCTCGACAAGAGCAAGTTGGCACGTCCGCTTCCCGCCGGGGCGATTGTCGGGCGACTGTCGGCGCCCGTCGCTGAGAAGTTGGGCTTTCTGCCCGGCGCGGTCGTTGTCGCGGGCGGTCACGACCAGCCCTGTGGCGCTCTTGGCGGCGGCGCGCTCGAGAGCGGACGGGCGATGTACGGAATGGGCACGGTCGAATGCATCTGCCCTGCTTTTCACAAACCCGTGTTCAGCGACGCGCTGCGCGATAGCAATCTCTGCACCTACGACTTCACGGCGGAGGGGATGTACACGACTGTCGCCTTCTCCCTCACCGGTGGTAATCTCATGCGCTGGTACCGCAAGGAATTGGCGGATGATGCACCCTACAGCGTCCTCCGGGAGTCCATGGCGACGGAACCGACCAATCTGATGGTCCTGCCTCACTTCACCCCGACGGGCACGCCTCATTTCGACCCCGACCCCACTTCCGCCATCCTTGGTCTCAAACTCAGCACCACGCGGGGAGAACTCCTGCGCGGCTTGATGGAGGGCGTGACCTACGAGATGAAGCTCAACGCCACCATTCTGGCGGAATCGGGCGTGGAGCTCACCGAGTATGTCGCCACGGGAGGCGGCGCCCAGAATCCCCCGCTGATGCAGCTCAAGGCGGATGTTCTCGGGCGTGTCATCACCACCGTCGCGGTCACCGAGGCCGGTTGTCTTGGCGTTGCCATGCTCGCACGGTGCGCGGTTGCGGGCGAACCCCTGGCCGACATCGCCGGCCGCTGGGTCCGACCCATCTCCCAGGTCGTGCCAAACCCCGACTTCGCGGAAGTCTACGACGAACGCTTCCAAGCGTACCGCAAGCTCTATCCCGCAATCAAGGCACTTGCGAAAGATCTTAGGACAATGGGGGCTGCCCCAGACCCCGCCGGGGAGTCGTGACTCCCCGGACCCACATCAAAGTTTCCGGGCACGC
>JAGLDW010000872.1 GCA_023145395.1 Lentisphaeria bacterium
ACACCAAGCTTGGCTCCCGACTTGGTCGCATCAAACGCGCGCAATTGTGCCGTGAACTCGTGGTGCCGAGGATCCTTGTCACCTACAAGTTGCATGGACCGGACGTACAGGTTCTGTTCGGCATACCCCATGCTTTCCCGAAAAGCCGGAGGCACAGGCTTGTTCAGGATCTTCACACCGGAGCCGGGCCCCTCATTGATCTCGATGCGAAAAAGCCCAGCGTGTTCATCACTGTCACCTGGGCTAATGGTCCAAACTTGGCCAGGTTCGAGCGGATCGTCGCCAATGCTGTTCTCACTCTGCAACTCGGGGGTGGAGACGAACTTCTCGATCCCCTCCGCTCCCAGGACGTAGCTGAAATGGGTGTTGCGGAACTCGGCGGCACCGATGCGTTTCTGCTGCTCCTTCACACGCCGTCTCGACTCCATGGCGGTTCTGACGGCCCATTCCAGATCTTCTTCTGGCACTTCCGTCTCGCCGTCGGGATAGAGAAGTTTCAACAGGCCGCTCACCGTCTTGTTCACCGCGTTGACATCCCGACCTGAAAGCGCACCTCCGAAGAGGACTCGGTTCCGGCATACGCCCACCCGAGTCTCGTTCCGCAACTGATTCCAGCATTCTGAGAGGTAGTCGCTGACAAGCCCGAAGTGATCGGTCAACAGGTCTTTGCTGATCTTGGGCACATCCCATCCTGGCAGGAAAGAATGGATGCGGTCCATGAACGCCGTGTCGTTCTTCATCTCCGGGGGCAAAGGACCGAAGAGGTGTCCGATACGCTGCTGTTGCTCGACATCCACCTCGAAGTTGCCGACCAAGACGATGCTGCCATCAGCGCGTATGCTCTCTTTGCCCCGGCTGAACTCTCCGGACTCCATGTAGCCCTTCATGATGTTCACACCATCCTTCTGGTCGAAGGAGATGCCGGAGACTTCGTCGAAACAAACCACATCATACTGACAGACAAGACCACGCTGGCCGGAGGCGTTGTTCACGAACATGCGCGCCACTGTGGCCTTGCCCCCGGATATCAGATGGGAATAGGGCGACACTTGCTGGAAAAGATGACTCTTGCCGGTACCCCGGGGCCCAAGCTCTACCAAGTTGTAGTTCCGCTCGACGAAGGGGACCATGCGCAACAGGAAGGCTGTCTTCTGGCGCTCTGACAGGCAACTGGATTCAAGCCCGATCGAACGCAGTAGAAAGTCCTTCCACTCCTCGGTGGAAAAGCTCTTCCTCGCCTCTGCGAGACTCTCGAGCACGTTGCGTTTGGAGAGCTGTATCCCCCGAAGTGACGCCACGCCAAATGGGCGACCTTTGTTCTCCTGCGTGATGGTCGCGTCGTAGGCGAGACAGATCTCCGCATAGAATCCACCTGTGAGCATTCGCTCATGTTCATTGACAAGTTCCGCACTGATACGCACGTCGGTCAGACGCAAACTCGGCAAGGTCGCAACGTAGGAGTCCGTCTTGGCATCCAAGCGGGCCGTGATGAGGTCGATGATTTTAACCTCGCCATTCTCCCGTGCCCGAGCTTTGAAAAGCTCCTCCTCACCAGCTCTGACCGTGCGTGACTTCAATTGGCGCTGGACGATTTCCAGTCCCTCGTCGATCTCTTCCTGATCCGTGCTCGCGCAATACCGTCCAAGCAGAAATTCCACGACATAGGTTGGGACAGGAAACTGACTGCTGAACACTCGCACGAGGTCTTTCCTGACCAGATACCCATCGAGCGAAGAGACAGCATTCCTGTCTATATGGTCCAATTCCATCATACGTCATCTCCACCTATGAACGCGGTGACTTGGGCGATCAGTCCGCCCGTCGCATCAAGCAATACCAGAGTGGCTCCCTCGCCCTCAAGGTCTTCGTTCTCCACCACGACAGAAGCGGTCCCATTGCTTTTCAAGGGCTTTGCCTTCTTGCCCACAACCACGCTGGAGGCCGGGTTGCCTGGCTGCGTTCGAACATCAAACGACAGTTCCGAGCAGTCGCCTTCGATCGCGACAGTGCAGCGCAGTCCCTTCCAGACAACATCGGAGAACACAACGGAGGCGTACTCGCCGCCGTCGCTGCCACAGGCAACCGTGAGTTGTAGAGTAAGACATTCCTGAAGACTGAGCCCACCATGGGCATAGTCCTCACCCTTTTTGAAACAGCTGACGCCATCGGCCAGCGCGAAAGACTGGTTTGGATTCCAGAACCAGGGGTAGAGGCGCCCTTCGGCCTTGGCACCCGGTTTGAGCAGAGCGCAGCGGCCCCACTTGCTCTCCGTCAATGCGCTCGGCAAGTCAGTTTTCGGCAGGCCTCCAGGCAGGAGCAACCAGCCGTGATCCGTTACCACGCGCACGCGTTCCCAGCCTGCAGCCAGAAGCGCGGTGATCCGGTCGCGGATCTCAGCCAGGAGAACGTCCATATGCCTAGCCAGCTTCCAGCCCCGGTCGTGCCCCGCGTGGTCGATATCGCCAAACTCAACCCACAGCTTGTTGACGGCGGACAATTTCGGGTATTTCGCAGGGGACGCAGTGACTGGTGCTGGAATGGCATCCTTTGGGCGCACGATCAGCCAGCCATTCTCTTTGAGTGCCTTGTCGAACTGATAGCCCGAAAGCACGTCAAAAGCACCGGGTTCCGGCTCTTCTGCAATGCAATCGGCATGACAGATGGGGGCGACTGCGGGCTTGCCTGTTCCGGTCACGCTCGGCAAAGCCGCCCAGCGTTCGTTCTCCTGAACTTCGCACCCCGTCTCCTCCAGCAGTTGTACCAGCCGTTTGGCACAATCGAATCGCAGGCCATCCACGAACAGCACACAGTCCACATCCAGACCATCTGCACTCGCCTGTATTTGCTCCCCCTCGCGATTCCAGATCTTCTGCAAGTGTCGCGCGGACTCCTCCGCCCATGGCAGATAGACCGATCGCACCGCCGTGGTGACCGCTTTGAGTTCGGCCGGTTTTGCCACGCACGATAACGCCCGGATGACCGCATCGTCCGCTCGCCAACCGTTGCTGCGATAGCCCACCACCATGTCCTCGATTGTGCCAGCGGCCAAGCCGTTTGTGGTGATCTCCGCCAACACAGCCAGATGCTCCAGCGCCTGGGCCAAGGGAGCCTCCCCAAGTTCAGCCCAGACCAACGCCCGACGCTCACCATGCTTCTTCTCGAATGCTGGCAGCTTCTTGCGACCCTCATGCGATGGTGCTTTGCCGATTGCCTGAAGGTCGCGAAGAAGTCCTGCTTCCTGCTCCTCATTCCACTGCGGCCATCCCCCAGCGGATTCAGCGTCGGCGAACAGGTCGAACACCGGCGTCTTGCATTTCCGGATCCTGTCTGGGATTCCCGGGTATCGTTTCGGCGCCTCGCAGAACCGCTCCCACACTGCCTGCCATGGACCAACGTGGTCTGCAAGCTTGCCGGCGCCCGCCAAGCCCCCGTCATTCTGTGGGTCGAAGGCCAACTGCGACTTGCAGACTTCGACGAAGGCCTGCCATTCATTCTCGTCCCGGCCCGACCGAAAGACACCGGCCTGATCAAGCCAACGCAAGAGGTC
>JAGLDW010000873.1 GCA_023145395.1 Lentisphaeria bacterium
TGAGCCGCTCCCCAATAACTGGACAGGATGCTAAGATATAATCCGGTCAGCACAAGGGAGCATAAAATTGAGTGACAAAAGAAAAAAACACGCGGCTGGATTCAAGGCAAAAGTGGCTTTGGACGCATTGCGCGAGCGTGAGAGCGTGCGTGAAATATCGGTACGGCACGGCGTACATTCGACACAGGTGAACCATTGGAAAACCCAGCTTCGAAACGCGGCTGCCGGTGTTTTCGATCAGCCGGCGGCTAAGCTGGATAAGCTTCACGACAGGGAGGCAGAACTCTTCGAACAGATCGGGCGGCTGAAGATGGAACTGGAGTGGCTAAAAAAAAAGACATCCAGTTTCGGCGACTGACCTTCGCGTGCTTGTGGATCTCGGCGGGCAGTTCTCGGTGGTGCGCCAGTGCGCACTTCTGGGTCTGCCCCGTTCAAGCTACTACTACCGGCCGGCGAGCGAGTCGTCGGAGAACCTGGGCCTGATGCGACTGATGGACAAGGAACACACAGACCACCCTTTTCTCGGCGTGAGGGGCATGGCGCTCTTCCTGAACCGGATAGGCACAGGCGCCTACAACGATAAGCGCGTTCGCCGCCTCATGCGACTGATGGGCCTGGAGGCGATCTACCCGAAGCCGCACCTGTCTCGTCCAGGTCTCGGACACACGATCCATCCCTACCTGCTACGCGACCTTGTGATACTCCGTCCCAATCAGGTGTGGTGCTCCGACATCACGTACATACCCATGCAGGCGGGCTTCATGTACTTGGTTGCGGTCATGGACTGGTATAGCCGCCGCGTCCTCGCCTGGGAGCTGTCCAACACGCTGGAAGCCGGCTTCTGCACGGACGCACTGGGCAGCGCGTTGGTCCGGTTTGGTACGCCGGATATTTTCAACACCGATCAGGGTTCCCAGTTCACCGGCGCGGCATTCCAGGGTCTGCTGGTGAAATACAACGTGCGTCCCAGCATGGACGGACGACGCCGAGCCCTCGACAACGTTTTCATCGAGCGTCTCTGGCGCAGCGTCAAGTATGAGGACGTCTACCTCCGCTGCTACGAGGACGGTGGCGAGCTCTGGTCCGGACTCAAAACCTACTTCGGCTACTACAACCACCGCCGATCTCATCAGGGCCTCAGCGGCTACACCCCGAACGAGATCTACCATGGAAAAATATGACTCCGCACCAGGGGGACCAGTCCCCCTGACCCCCGGGGATTTTGCGCTTCGGAGAAGAGGGCAGATGGGCCGACGGAAGAATGACCGACCGCCGGCCCCGAAGGCCGCTGCCCTCTTCACGGCCCGGCGCTCGGGTTGCGTCCCCGCAGAGCCCTACCCTCCGAACCGCGGAAACACGGTAGCACCCGGCAGACGACTGTGCTATGCTTTTCTCAATCTCGGGTGCGCCAA
>JAGLDW010000874.1 GCA_023145395.1 Lentisphaeria bacterium
CGTGCCCGGAAACTGCTAAAGTGGGGTTCGGGGAGTCACGACTCCCCGGCGGGGCTCGGGGCAGCGCCCCGATTCGCGCTCATTCACAGAGCGGCGGCTAGTTCCTCGAGACAGCGGGTATGGGAAAGGCGATGGAAGGCTTCAGACTCGCGCCCCAGCATGGTGCCTGCGAGCTGTAGTACGAATCCAGTCTGCGTGCGCCCTCGGAGCAGTGCCTCCTCGGCAATTTCACGCAAGAAGTCCATGTTTTCCACTTTGGGCAGACAAGCTTCTCCCCGGCAGAGAGTCTCGATGTCTCGACAGAGGGCGGGGGTGCGCATGAGTCCCCGAGCGGGAGCGCAGCCGTCCAGGCCGTGGCGGTCTGACAGCTCTAAGCAACGTTTCGCGTCAAAGAGATCTCCACTCCCGAAGAGAACAGTGCGAGGCAGGAGTGCGCGCGCAGTGTCGAATCGACGCCAGCCCTCGGGCACTTCATGATAGCGTTCCCGAACCGTGCGAAAATGCAGTATGACAAAGTCCGGCTTGGCTTCGGCCACCAGCGGAAGAATGTCTCGCATCTCTTCGGGCGCCTCGAAGCCCGTGCGCAGTTTCACACTCACTCCGAGCGTGGGGGCGGCGTCGCGGATGGCAAGCAGCGTGTCGCGTATCCACTTGGGATTCTGCAGCATGCGACCACCACTGCCATTGCGCAGGACGATGGGGCTGGGACAGCCGCAGTTGAGATCGATTCCCACCACGCCGGAGATGCTCGCAAGCCGGGCCGCAGTGGCCGCGAGCAGGCCGCCATCTGTTCCCATGACCTGGACGATCACGGGAAGTCCGCTGTCCGTGCAGACAGACAACCGGGAACGCAGGCGCACCAGACGGGGAACACCCGTGGTCAGACGAATGAAAGGAGTGATCCAGCAGCGCACGAGTGCGCGACGCGACATGACCGCGCAGAATGAACCCTCCGTGACCCCTTCCATCGGACCGGGCACGACCCTCGTCGGGATCGCGCCCTCCGAAAGCGGCAGTGGACAAAGCCAAGGATGCGCATTCTTGCCTAAGGGTCGACGCGGAAAGTTCTTCACATTTTGCTGCTGTTCATTTTGGGTTCTGATGAGGCGTGAGCGAGTGGGCACACCAAAGGTGTGTCCCGAGTGAAGCAACGAAATCAGGAGCCAAAAGGGACGCAGAGCATCTTACTGTTGTCAAGCCGTTTTGCGAAATTTTGGCGCGAAAAAATCCCTGCCATCCTCTGCCG
>JAGLDW010000875.1 GCA_023145395.1 Lentisphaeria bacterium
GGCGTGCGTGGCCTCACCGCCGAGGCCTACCCGAACTTTGGCGAGGGCCCCAAGCTCTACGTCTCGCTCAGGCTGCAGTGGGACCCATCCCAGGACGTCGATCAACTGCTTGACGAATGGTACGCTCTGACAGTTGGCCCGAAGGCGGCGCCATACGTCCGGAAGTACTACGCGCATTGGGAGAAGTTCTGGACCGGCGCTGTCCTTGAATCCGGCTGGTGGTCCAAGGGGCGCCAGTACCTGCGTTTCAATCTGCCCACGTACCTGGACGCTGTGCCCATCGGCGACCTTGCGCAGTCCCGCGAGTGGCTGGAGGCGGCGGTGGCAGGCGCAGACAGCGACGGCCAGCGGGCGAGGGCGCAACTGCTCCTGCAAGCGTTCGAATACTACGAAGCGTCGGTGCGCGCCTACCCCCGAGGCGACACTGTCCCGCCGTTGGCAACAGAAGCGGATGCACAAGCCTGGGTGGACTTCCTTCTCGATCGTGCCGCGAGTGCCGAGAAGCGTCGGAAGCTCTCGAACCAGACCTTCCGCAACCACCCGTTCCTGCACCATTGCATGTCCATTGACCGATATGATTTCCTCTCGGGTAAGGACTGGGCAGCCCAGGACATCTGGTCTCTGTACGATTGGGCTTCTCGCCCGGGCAGCGTGCGGAAACAACTCTCCAGCTTGATGGCACCGGGCAATCCGGAGGGCTTACGCGCTCACGTCGCCACACTTTTCGCCTGCCTAAACGGCACCGAGGAAACTCTGAACGCCAATCACTCGTTCGAGAAGGCCGATGACGGGCGTTTGGCAGGCTGGGACATCTGGCTGCAAGACAGTGTCGGTAGTTTGGAGCGGAACGAAAAGGCGGCGCGCAAGGGACAGTACGGAGCTCTCGGAACGGGAATTCAGTATGGCGGTCCGCATCAGACGATCGATTTCGCGCTTGGCCGCTATTGCCTCGTGGCTTCGCTGTTCATTCCCGTCGACCAGGAGAAAGGCGGCTTCATCGATCTGAGTCTGCGCGTGCTCGACGAGGCGAACCACAACATGCGGGGCGGCAGCACAATCAGCGTCACGCCGAAGCCCGGAACCTGGCATACGGCCGCGACGGTCATGGATGTGCGCAAACCGCTGAAGGGCGCCGTCCGGATCCGGGCAGGTGTGTGGGCGCGTGACTTTCCAAAGGGCAAGCAGATCTACATCGACGACATGCGCCTGTTCCGACTGCCCGATGATGAGTGACACAATGCGGAGCGTGATAATGAGCATTCACAGTCATCCCACAGGATGCCGG
>JAGLDW010000876.1 GCA_023145395.1 Lentisphaeria bacterium
CGAAAACCGGACGCCATCATGATGAAATGCAGGTTGCGATGCGCGATGCCGCCGGGTGCGTACTCACGCATCCAGCCAACGAATGGTTGCGCCCCCTGCGGCCTGACTTCGCTCAGCGAATCGGTCAGCACCTTCGCCCACGCCTGCCACGTCGGGTACACAAAGCAGGTGTTGAGCAGGCTCTCCATCAGGATGCCGGAATCCGTCGTGTTGACCTTGGAGTAGGCCGGATATTCCTTAAACAGGCCGTGGTTGACCGAATAGTTGACATTGTAGATGAAGTTGGGGTGTTTCGCCGCCACGGTCTGGCGGTAGACCGTGCACAGCTCCGCGCCGGCTTGGTCGGGATCGGGATAGAGGTCATGGGCGGACCGGCCATCCCACGTGTACCAGGCCTGCCGACGTGCCGCTAGAAAAGTGCTCTCCTTTTTCCCATCTGGCCGCATGTACAAGGGATCCGGTGGGGCGATGGGGATGAAGTTCCAGTCGAAGCGAACCCCATCCCAGCCGAACATGTCCACCGACGCGCACATCTCCTCGGCCCAGGCGCGGGCCAGTTCCGGCTCGTACAGATGCGCGACCACGGCATTGAACCGCTTGCCATCGTGAATGTTCCCGTTGTACACGTACATCTGGCCATCGCGGGTGTATTTGACGCGCTTCGGGTGATCGAGGGCGCCCGGCAGACTGGCATAGCCCGTGTCCATGGCCAGGACGCGCAGTCCGCTGGCGTGCGCGGAATCGACCACGTTCTTCAGAAAGGTCCGGGTGAGCTCCGTCCGGTACGCGCCCTGCGACTCCGTGTGCGGCTCCCACGTCTCGGTGTCGGGTGTCAGGTCGAAGACTTGATCTGGTGCCCAGCAGTAGTACTCGATGATGCCGACGTAGTTGTTCTTGGCCATCTTGACCATCGCCGGCGTCATCCAGTCGTAGCGCATCCAACCGGGATTCCACACCGTCGTCTGCGCGACCTTGACGAAGTGGTCCGCAACCGCGAAGTACTTCCGCGCACTGTCCAGAAGCTCTCCATTCTTGGCACGGATCTCCACGAGAAGATCGAATCCGTATTCGCCCTCGTTCTCCCAGGCCAGCGTCACGCTCCTGGTCTCCGCAGGGGGGATGGCCAGCGTCTGCGGCTGGAGTGTTCGTCCCGTCGAGATACCTCCGGTCACCTGCGCGGCCAGCGTGATGTTCCGGAGCCGAGGGGAGTGGTTTGTGAGGGCGACTGTGGCCTGCCCCGGTTCGTCTGTGCGATGAATCAGGTGCGCCACACTCAACTCGGTTATCTCGATGGCTGGTAGGTTGGGGTTGCGTGAACGATGCAGCGCGGCTACCGCGTTCGCGGGGAGACCCACCACGATCCCCAGCCCAAATTCAATGTCCCCCGGTGTCGCATCCCAGCGGAGCGATCGAGTGTACGCCGCCAGATGAATCCGCTTCTGCGATGGTGGGCAAATCATGTGGGCCAGCGTCTCAGCACCCCTTCCGTCCGTTGCCAGCAGCCCAACCCCCACCTTTCCGTCCGTGCAGTAGGCATAGGTTGGCGCAAGCTGGAAATCCGCTTCCCGCGGCATGCGGGCCACATGGCGTGTGTCGCCCGGCCAGAAGTGTCCCTTCTTGCTCAGCGAGGCATCGTTGATGTCGAGCATATACGCAAGCTGTTCCAAGGACCGCTTCACATGCACGCGGTAGGTGACGTCAATGACAGCGGAACCGGAGGAGAACGTGAGTGTTTTGCGGACATCCACCGCTACGTTCGTCCACGTTCCGGTGATCGTCACAGCGCCTGCGGCCTGCGTGACATCGATTGCGACAGTCGCATTCGCCTCTGTGTGAGTGGGTGCCTGGCCAAAGCCGGCTTTGGTCCATTTAGGACGCTCCCGTTCCTCGCTGACGACGAGTCCGGCCCGCTGCGTGCGCATGGTTCGCTTCGTCCGTTGATCCGTCAGCGAACGGAGCGTCATTCCCTTGTCTTTTGCGACAACCGCGATGTAGTGCTCAGTTTCCACCGTGATGGACGTGTCCGTCTCGGCTAGATGCAGGCTGTCCGCAGCCTGCAGGGTCCAGCAAGCCAGGAGTGTGGCCGTCGCGCATCGCAACAGATGATATCCGGTGTGCATCGCTATCTCCTGCATCAGTCTCTCCGATCAAGCGTGGCCAATCCTCTGAGGATCTGGCGCCACTGCGGTGATTTCCAAAATGGGGTTGCGTCAACGGCCGCAAAATCCCCGCATGTCATGCCGAGAAACACAGTCACTGCTCCCTTTCCGAACGTCCGGCGCACGGCCATCGGTTTTCCTCCCGCCTCAAGAAGGATTTCCGTGCCCTCGGCCAGCTTGTCGCAGTCGTGGTGCCAGAGCACCGTGCCTCCAGCGAGATCCGTGCCATCGCGAGCGGTGCGCGGCACCATCAAGGGCATGGGTTTGTCAAAGCATTTTCCTTCCCAGAGACCAAGCGAGCCGACAGGCAGCAGCGTGGTCAGCGCAGTGTCCTGGTAGCCGCCCTTGCCAAGACTGAACATGCCCCCGAGAATCAGGAGGTGGGCGCCTTCCTCGACGGCGCTGACAAGATCCTGGAGCAGGTACGGAGGCAGGCAGGCATTCGGGGTCGTGGGCGTGTCCGCCAACACGATCAGAGCCGCCTGCTGCCAGCGTTGGCGTCCTGGCACGCTTTGCAGTCGGAGAATATTGCTTGGTGCGGTGGCCGCTCCGCGCGTCATCAAAGGATAGACGAATGTCTTGTCCGCCGCGAACTCCGCGCGCAGGCTCTGCCGAACAGCATACCGCTCTGCGGTCAGCCCCTCGAACAAGACCAGACCATCTCGGGAGGAACTCGACGCCGGACCCGCCTCCGGCGCGCCGCTCAGGGTGACGTTGTCAATCCAGTTCGTGACAGTGCCATTGCAGAGCCCGTAGTTGAAGAAGACCAACTCGGCCGGCGCCTGCGAGAGATCCAGTTCGAGCGCTGGATCGACAAAGACCGGGTCGGCGCCGGCGCCGCAGTAGTACTCCGCTCGCTTGGCGGGAAAATCGAAGACGATCTTGATGTGCACCCACTTGCCCAACGCCACGCCCGTGGCCAGCGTACCCCATCGTTTCTCGTGCGGTCGATACTGCAGCCAGGTGTGCGTGCCGTAGTTCTTGAAAGCCGTCACATGTCCATAGAGCCTGAATCCGAGGGAGAAATGGCGATAGTCCCTGTGTCCGGATGTTGCGAACTTCGCATCGAACTCCAGAGTTCCCCGCTCAAGGAGAGGAATCTTTTTGGTGATCAATCCGCCCTTGTACGGATTGCGGTGCCCCACCATTTTCACACCGCCGTCTCGGATCGACCACTGGCTCTGCTCGGGCTTGGCCTTGACCTCCCAACCTCGATCCGCCAAGCCGCCGCCGCCCTCGAAGCCGTCCGTGAAACCAGCACCACTCGGAGGCGCCGCCCGGCTGCCCAGGGCAAGCAGGAGCACTATGCTGGCGATGATCGGCCCGACTCGGCCTGTTGCTGACATGTGAACAGTCATTGCGATCTCCACTTTCAGTTCCTCAGAGCCATCGTGTAGTTGTCTAAACATTCGATTGGCGCAGGCATTCGTCAAGGAGACCGAGAGGGATTTGTTGTTTGCGGAACCCCAGCGACCTTGCGTCGTTGGTGGATAATGGCACAGGGCTCCAGCCCTCCGCGTCGTTGGTGGATAAGACCATGCCATGATAGGACCCCAGCGACCTTGCGTCGTTGGTGGATAATGGCACAGGGCTCCAGCCCCCCGCGTCGTTTTTGAGCGGAACCCCAGCGACCTTGCGTCGTTGGTGGATAAGACCATGCCATGATAGGACCCCAGCGACCTTGCGTCGTTGGTGGATAAGATCATGCTTCCCTGTGCAGCGACACCAGCTCTCCCCCTTCCCCCCCGCCGCAGAGGTCCCAGTGCGGGGGGGGAAGGGGGAGAGAGCACTGCGTGCGCACAGAAAAGACAGATCGTTGGCTCCAACGGCGCAAGG
>JAGLDW010000877.1 GCA_023145395.1 Lentisphaeria bacterium
CTGTCCTTCCTGGCACCCAGGCAGAGGCAAAGACCGCTGGATCTTCTGCGACGAGATCCTCGTCAATCCACAACGCTGACGCACCACACCACCGCCCCTCCCGCACAAGGCGCGGTTCGCCAGTAGGCCGCACGGCCCCTCCGCGCGGCGCGCATTCCGGACAGCATCTACGGAACTGACATGCGCCCCCTCTGAAACACTCCACTTGACAATCAGGCAAGGCGTATTACCCTTTTGGCACAAGGGTATTCACAAGGATGATCGGCATGACGACAATCTCTCTCAAAATATCACAAGCGTTGGATCAGCGGTTGCGACACGTTGCCAGGCAGCGGCACACATCTCGCTCAGCCATTCTGCGGGAAGCCGCTGAACGGTATGTGGTTGAATCTGTCGAATCCCCCGAATCATGCCTGGCACTCTCGGCAGATCTTATTGGTTGTGTCGATGGGCCTGAGGACCTCTCCCACAACAAAGCCCACCTTCGGGGATTCGGCCAATGATGCAGCATACGCTGATGGACACAGGCCCATTGGTTGCCTGCATCAACCGTCGGGACAAACACCATCTGTGGGCGCGAGACTTGCTTGGCCAATTGTGTCCCCCTATCCTCACATGTGATGCTGTGTTGGCGGAAGCGTGTTTCCTGTTGCGGGGAATGCATGGCGGCAACGCCGCTCTGTTGGAGTTGGTTCGACGTGGGGTCCTCCAACCAGAGTTTCACCTGATTGAGCACGTGTCGTCCGTCGCCACGCTCATGGACAAGTATGCAAATGTGCCAATGGCACTTGCCGATGCCTGCTTGGTGAGGATGTCGGAGATCTACGACAACTCCCGCGTCATCACCCTGGACAGCGACTTCCACGTCTATCGCCGAAACGGTCGTCAAGCCATTCCTCTCTGCATGCCCCCACAGTGAAGAAAATGCGGTCCAGTCCTGGAAGCGCCCCAAAAAAACGGGCATGGCTCTCCCCTCCACGCATGCTATAGTTGCGCACGTCACGACACGTGCTCGCCCCCAACTGCGAAAGACAAGCGGAATGCCTAGCTTCGACTACCTGGAAGGAAAGAAATTCTGCGTGGTGTTCATCCAGGTGGTGGATCCAGAGACGCAGAAAGTCCGCCTGCACTGCTTCCGCGGGCGAGCCAGCATCGAACGTGGACGAGTCAACGTGGTGGACGAGGACAACGCCGTCTTCACCATCCCCGGATCCGCACTCAACGGAATCATGCCCAGCGATGACACCGAGTTGCTCAAGGGCTCGGAATACTTCTGCCTCGTCAAAACCGACGAGAATATCGATTTTGTGACCAGAGACTCAGACGAAAAGGAATGACCATGCGAATCCTGCGCGCGGCCGACCCCGATTTTGAACAACAGCTTGCGCCCCTGCTCAACCGGACAGCCTTCGACCCGGAGATTGAGCGGGCAGTGGCGGAGATCCTGCAGGGAGTCCGTCAGCGGGGCGACAAGGCGCTTGTCGAGTACGCACACACCTTCGACAACGCCACGCTGACCCCCGGCGAATTTCGGGTTCCCCAGGATGTCATCGACGCGGCCGGCGACACGCTGGACGAACGAACGCGGAAGGCAATTCAGCGTGCCTGCAAGCAAGTCAAGGACTTCTCCGCCCAACGACTCCCCTCCCCCTGGTCCTACTCGCCCCGACCCGGAGTCGTCTCTGGCGAACGCTTCGCTCCGCTCGATCGCGTCGGCTGCTATGTGCCGGGAGGAACCGCACCGCTCATCTCCACTGTTCTGCACACGGCCGCCATCGCCGCCATTGCTGGAGTCGCCGAAATCGCCATCGTGACGCCCCCCGGCCGAGACGGCACAATCAACCCCGCCATTCTCTATGCGGCCAAGGTCGCAGGCGCCACGGAGGTCTATCGCCTGGGCGGTGTCTACGCCATCGCCGCGCTCGCCTTCGGAACGGAGACAGTGCGCCGGGTCGAAAAGATCGTCGGTCCCGGCAACGCCTATGTCACCGCGGCCAAACGCCAGGTGTACGGCTACGTCGCGCTCGACCTGGTCGCCGGCCCCTCCGAAATCATGGTCATCGCCGATGACACGGCCAATCCGCGCTTCATCGCCGCCGACATGCTGTCGCAGGCCGAGCACGGTTCCGGTCGCGAGCAGGCAGTGTTCGTCACCACCGCTCCCGAGCTTATTCCCGCCGTCCAGAGGGAGTTGGAGACCCAGAGCGCGCTTCTCAGCCGTGCGGATTGCGTACGCAGCGTCCTGGACAATGGAGTGTTCCTCATCGAGGCCACCGATCTGGAACAAGCCGCCGAACTGGCCAGCGCCTACGCCCCCGAGCATCTTGAAATCATGACTCGCCAGCCTGAATCTGTCGCTGAGAACGTAACGGCGGCGGGAGCAATCTTCCTCGGAGACTGGACTCCCGAACCCATTGGGGACTTTGTCGCGGGCCCCAGCCACGTGCTGCCCACGGGCGGTGCGGGACGCTACTTCAGCGGACTCACGGTGGAGCAGTTTTTCCGTCGCATGAGCGTGATCCAATACCAGGAGAATGCGTTGAGAGAGGAAGCGGAGTTCGTCGAAACCTTCGCCGCAAATGAAGGACTCGACGCCCACGGACGCAGCTGCTCGATCCGCACCAAGTAACTCGACCCTTCAGCGAGACCGCGAGCGTGAGGCCTGAGATTGGCGATCTCCGCAAGTCGTGGAGGGCCGATGTCCCCAGCGGCCGTGCCCTGCGAACTCCGCAGGTCGTGGAGGGCCGATGTCCCCAGCGGCCGTGCCCTGCGAACAGCGCAAGGCACAGCCCGGTCTGGAGACACTGGTGGTGCGGGGCGTCCCAGACCGCGAGTCAGCTCGCAACGATCGCCCTCGGTTCCGAAGCTCCTGACCCGTTCCGAAACACGGCGACGAACTCCTGGTTTCCCTTCGGCCCCTTGATCGGCGAGGGGACCACGCCAACACCGCGCCACCCGAGCGTGCTCTCGGCAAACCCGACAATGGTATCCACACAGCGTTTCCGCACGGCGAGATCGCGCACGACGCCGCCCTTCCCCACTTCCTCTCGACCCGCCTCGAACTGGGGCTTCACCAGCACCATCACCCACGCATCCGGCGCCAGCAGCGGCACGCAGGGAGGCAATACCTTCGTCAGCGAAATGAACGAGACATCCCCCGTCAGAACCTCGATGGTCTCGGGCACCAGTTCGGGCGTCAGGTAGCGGGCATTGGTGCGCTCAAGACAAATCACGCGCTCGTCCCGACGCAAACGATAGTGCAACTGCCCGTAGCCCACATCAACGGCATACACGCGCCGCGCACCATGCTTCAGCAACACCTCCGTGAACCCACCCGTGGACGCCCCAAGATCCAATGCCACCACACCCTCCAGAGGAGGCTGGAACGCCTCGATCGCCGCCAGCAGCTTGTGGGCGCCACGGCTCACATACTCCCGCCGCCTCATCACGAAGAGCTCCACATCGGGCGCCAGGAGTTGCCCCGCCTTGCGCACCACGCTGTCCGGCCCGGTGCGCACCTCCCCCGCCAGGATCAGACGCTGGGCCTCGGAACGACTGGAGCACAATCCTCGCTCAGTCACGAGTATGTCAGCACGGATCTTCTTCATGGCAGTTCAGTTCCAAACGGTTCGGCAAGATGGCAAGGGCATCACTCGGCTAGCGATCAATTGCGGAGTCGCTACAGTAGCCATGCACGTCCATTCACGCCAGTACCGAGAGCAAACAGAGAGGGAACCGATCCGTTACGGAGGCCCCCAATGTGGGGACAAGGTTCGGGACAAGGATCGGGACAAGGGTCGGGACGAGGTACCACCACACAAACACGAGTGCCGTTGCAGAGAGGTTCCCTGGCAGTTAGACAAGAACACGTACAGTTACTTTTGACGGAAACATCACCCCTACCCAGGAGAAACCATGAGACTTTTTCTTGTTACTGTCTTGCTCGTCTGCACATCCATCTGGGCGTTGGAACCCGTGGTGCTCGACGATTGTGAAGATCTGGGCGGCTGGACGGTCTCGCGCAAACCAGCCACGTTCAGCCGCGCGCCGGATGCGGCCCAAGGCGATGGGGCAATCCTAGTCACCATGCCCGGCAATGTCCAGCACACCCTCGCCAAAAGCTACGTTTCGGGCAGCGCCGCATGGGATGCCTACGAAGGCTTCTCCTTCTGGGTCAAGGGCGATGGCTCCGACCAGTACGGGAGTCTGGCGCTCCGCGGCCGCTACCCCTTCGTGGTCTTCTTCGAACTAAAGACCACAAAATGGCACAAGCTCACCTTCCATTGGAGAGACTTGGCGCCCGAATCGCAGGCGGACCCCATCGGCTCCTTCGGCGCCGTGCCGCCCAGCGGCATCATCAGGATCCGCATCGGCACCCGCTGGACTATTGGGCACAACAACGCCAAGGTCCCCAAGCACAGCTACTGCATCGACCAGATCCAGCTGGAACCAACCGTCCCAGCACCCGCCAAACCGCCCACGCCCCGCGCCTTCTCCGAAGTGCTCGCCAAGCTCAAGCGAAAAGAACCCGTGCGCATCCAATGCATGGGCGACAGCATCACGGCCGGAACCGGACTCGCCAACCGAGATGCCGAACGCTACGCGACGCGCACCCAGGAGATCCTCCGCGCCTGGCTTGGCTACGACGACATCACCTGCTACAGCCGTGCAGTCGGGGGCGCCAAGGTCAACGACGGACGCGCTTGGATCCCCAGAGACTTCCGCGACGAGGCGCCCGATCTAGTGACCATCTGGTACGGCTACAACGACAAGAGCGGCGCCCATACGGCCGACTACTTCAAACGGTCCCTGAACGACTACATCGACCGCGTCTGCCACGCAACGGGAGGAAAGACCGCCTTTCTGCTCTTCGCCACCGGGCCGGGATGCGGACCACGCTTCACCATGCTCGACGATTTTGCCCAGGCCGTGCGGGAGATCACGGACGAACGCGGACTCGGACTCTTCGACGTCAACAGGGAACTCAAAACCATCGGCCGGAAAAACATGCCGGACTACTTCGGCGACATGGCCCACCCAAACAAGAAGGGACACCTCCTCATAGCCAACCGCCTCTGCGATTTCCTCGTGGCCAGCGCAGGCATCGACACGCCAAAACCAAAACCACCCAAGAAACCCGTCGTCAAACCCGGACAAGCCAATTTCTGGGATTTTGAAGAAGGCACGGAAGGCTGGATCATCGACACGAAGGAGATCTCTCTGGTCGAGAACCGGGCAAGCTCCGGCCTCAAGAGCCTCAAGTTCGACATGCCCACCGCCACCGCCGACCACCGGCACGCATATTCGCCCCACTTCCCCGTGCTACCCGGCCAAGTCTACCGCATCGAGGCAGACACCTTCCTGGAGACAGCCTTGAAGGGAGGCGGACGCTATGGCATATACGTCACGGCCTACCATCAGGCGAATGGCGAGGGCACGAACCAAGTGCTCCAAGTGCGCGGAGTCGGCTACGCGACCAAGCTATGGGAACACTGGCGCGGCACAATCGAAATCCCTACAGGCATGCTCTCCGCCCGCATCATGATCTGGTGCCACAGGGATGCCACCGCAACCTTCTACGCCGACACCATCCGTGTCACTCCCCTCAAGCCGGAATAGCTCTCCCCCTGCGAACTCCGCGCATGGATTGGGGGGGGGACTCCTGACGCACC
>JAGLDW010000878.1 GCA_023145395.1 Lentisphaeria bacterium
CCAGTTCACCCCGGACCTGATGCCTGCCGACATCTTCGGCACCGAGATCATGGAGGAGGACCCAGCGACCGGCAAGCGATCCTTCCGGTTCGTGCGCGGTCCCATCTTCGCCAACATTGTCCTGGCTGACGAGATCAACCGCACGCCCCCGAAAACCCAGGCCGCTCTGCTCGAAGCCATGGGCGAGCAACACGTGACCGCCGGCGGCACGACCTACGATCTGGACGCCCCTTTCTTCGTGCTCGCCACCCAGAACCCGATCGAACTCGAGGGCACCTATCCTCTGCCCGAGGCCCAGCTTGACCGCTTCCTCATGAACATCGTGCTCGACTACCTGCCCACCGACGACGAGGAGCGCATGGTTCGGGAGACGACCTCACCCGAGGAAGCCACCATCGAGGCGCTGTTCACCGGTGAGGAAATGGTCGAGATCCAGAACCTGGTCCGCCAGGTGCCCGTGTCCGACAACGTGGTTTCCTACGCCGTGCGTCTCGTCGCCGCCACACGCCCCGGCCAGGACGGCGCGACCGACATGGTCACACAGCGGGTGAAGTGGGGCGCCGGTTCGCGCGCCAGCCAGGCATTGATCCTCGCCGGCAAGGCGCGCGCTCTGCTCAACGGGCGCTACAACGTGGCGTGCGAAGATGTGCGCGCACTCGCCTCACCCATCCTCCGGCACCGCGTCATCACCAATTTCCACGCCGACGCAGAGGGAGTCACATCCGAGGACATCATCCGCGAGCTGCTGGAGAAGACCCCCGAATAGGAATCTCCCAATGAGCGCCTCCGAACCGGTGACGTGCCCGTTTCTCGTACTGCGCAAGACGCCGTACTCGGAAACCAGCCTTGTCGTCACGGGGCTCTCTCCCGAACACGGGCGCACGGGACTCATGCTCCGAGGCGGACGCAAGATCGGCGGCAAGTCCTTTCCGATGGTGGATTTGTTCCGGCTGCTGCGAGTGACGTTCAAGCCCGGCCGCGGCGACCTCGGAAATCTCTCCTCCGCCGAAGTCGTGACGGACTATTCCTCCCTTGCCAGCGATTTTCCCGCCTATGCGACCGCAGGATGGCTTGCCCGTTTCGCCCTGCGCAATGTCATGCCCGAAATGCCCCATCCACTTTT
>JAGLDW010000879.1 GCA_023145395.1 Lentisphaeria bacterium
TCGCCTTCACGTTCTCGGGAGTCGTGGTAAAGCCCTCGTTCCCCAGCATGGTCAGCGCCGCGCCCATGCCCACCCCATTGGCTGCCTCGAGCAGGCGGCGCAATCGTGTGACCATCGCCACCGCATCGGGATCATCCATACCTGAATAGTGATGCATGTCGAACCATACGGACAGTGCATTGCAGCCGTACAGCGCGAGATCCTCCACATACCGCACCACCTTCTCGATGGGGGCGACATGGTAGAAATTGTGGAAATGCGAGGCGAAATACATGGCACGGGCCGGATTCGTCGGCACCGATGTTCCGCGCCATTCGGTCGGTCGGAAGCACTCCGGCTCCAGCTGCGAACTCCGCAGCAGTCTGCCCACACCGTAGATGACGCCGCGCCCGTCTCCCCCACTCACCCGAAGCGGCGTCACACCCGCAAGCCGGTACGATTCCGGCAGAAGTTCTCCATCGACGTCCAGCACAATATCCGCGGACCGCGCATCTGCGGACTCCGCAACCAACCCCGTCCGCTCCAGCAACTCGCGTGCGAACAACTCGGCCGCCTTCGTGACCAGACGTCCCCCCGCATCGGCACAATGGATCCGCACCGTCCCGCGACACTCCTCGTGCGGACTGCGCACGCGCTGCATCCAGGACTGAGGCTCGTCCGGAAAGCCAAACATGGACTTTGGCCCCCGCATGCCCTTCTTCGTCACTCGAAATCCGATCCGCGTGTACAGCGCGACCGCAGCTTGATTGGCCGTCTGAACCGTCAGATTGACCACCCCAGGCCCGACCTCGTCCACGATTTCGAACAGGCGTCGAACCAGCTTGCCACCCGCACCGCGTCCCTGAAAATCCCTACGCATGCACATGCCAAAGCCACCACTCTCCCCATCCCCCCGCACCCAGGCATAGCCCGCGATCTCGTTCTCATGCTCGACCACAAGCACAAACTGCCCTGCTTCGTCGGCCGCCACCGCATTCGCAAGCCCATGCTCGCGATCCAGCACATGGGGGCAGTAGAACCGCAGGTCCTCCCGGGGGATACTCTCGTAGAAACGAGCCAACCGTTCCCCGTCCTCCGTAGTCAGGAGCCGGAAAACAACCGCAGACCCATCCCGCAGTGCCACGGATTCAGCAGGAAAGCGCGTGTGCAGCTCAGAAAGCATGTTCGGTCCTCGATTTGCTGAAAACTCGACCTCGCCCCCCACTCACCCCCAAGCCAACAATGAACATGGTTGTCCCCAGACGACATGCAAGAAAACAGTCTCGCTTCCCTCCACCCCAAAGAAAAGCATTCCCGTTGTCAGGAAAACACTCCCTTGATAGTGCCATGCTGCGCGGCCGAGGTTACGAGGGTTCGGCACCCCGAACTTGTTGGCTTCTGCCTTCCTCTTCCTCGTTGTCGGTGTCTGGCGGGGGTCTCGTCGGAGTTCCGCGATTACGCGGCAGTTCCCGGAGGCTTCAGCCCCCGGACTCACAATCCGGTCTGTGCCGAATCCGCTCGCTGAAACGTCGCTGCAACTGCCGTCTGAAGACGGAACTCTGACCCGGACCATCCCACACCATCAGGTGCTATCATCATTTCACCGGACATATCACCTGTTTTCCCGACAGGCGGGGTTTTCCTGACACGTGCCGCCTTTGATCTCCCAGTGTCCAAATGGTATGGTGCCTGTTCGCGAGAGGCTTTCCGGCAACCCAGCCCAGTCATGCATACAGCAAGGAAGACAATCCATGAAACATCTCAGCCTCCTCCTTTTCCTAGTCGCCGCAGCCGCGCATGCGGGTCCTGCACTGGTGATCGATGGCGCCTCGGACTACACGATCGTGCGCCCTGCCAAAGCCACGCCCTCCCAAGTCTACGCGGCGGAGGAGTTGCAGGCGTTCGTCAAACAGATGACCGGTGCGAACCTGAAAAGCACCACCGACGCGGCGCCGCTGCCGGCCAAGGCCATCCTTCTCGGCGTGACCAAGTACACGGCGAGCACTCTCGGCGCAAACGTGGATCTCACGAAACTGGGGGACGACGGTTTCCGGATCAAGACATGCGGCGCGCATGTGGTCATCGCGGCCAGCGGAGTCCGCGGCACGCTCTATGGCGTCTACGAACTGCTGGAGCGCTATGGCGGCTGTCGCTGGTACGCCTCCTTCCACAGCGTCATACCCACGCGCAAGAGCTGGACACTGCCCGACATCGACGACACGCAAGTCCC
>JAGLDW010000088.1 GCA_023145395.1 Lentisphaeria bacterium
CTCCCCCTATGCCTTCCGAGCAGCTTCCGACCGAGATCACAACACCTCCCTTCCGGACTGCTGGCAGGCAGGAGGCCATCCCCTTTACGCATTGGTAGAACGTCGCGTCCAATGGGTACCCCCCACTTGAGGTGAGGAGCACGTCCACTTCCTGCTTCACCAATGGGCATGCCTGTTGCGCCACAAGCTGGCAGGTTGCTTCGTGCGATGCCTCCAACTCGCCTGCCACAGCATCGACAATCCGGTGGGTTCCGCCCACCACGAGATTGATGCAGAAATCCACCTTGGCCTGCCGGGCGATCGAGAGAGCTTCGGCGTGAAGAGGGTTCTCGACCAAATTTCCGCCCCGGGCGGCGGGATGATCCAGAAAGGAGAAACTGTGGAAGGATTTCACTGTCTCGAGAGAGCACAGCCCTGGGCAGACGGATTTTCTGCCACCGGAGAAACCTGCCATGAAATGTGGTTCCACCAAACCCGTTGTGACGCGAAAATCGGCCTCCACGAAATGGCGGTTCAGCTCCATCTTTCGTCCGGACCAGCTTGTCCCGTCAATCTCGACAAGTTCCTCGGTTTTCCCGGCCTGGTGATCCAGGATGCGATAGTGTCGACAGACCTCTGGTCCGAACATGTGCTCTCGTTCGGCCACCGTGCTGGGCCGGTGCATGCCCGTGGCGATGAGGATGGTGATGTCGTCTCTCTGCACCGCCGCGTCTTCCATCTCCTTCAGCACGACATCCAGAAAATCAGCATACGGGATGGGCCTGGTGATGTCGGAGACGACGACCACCACGGACTGTGCATCCGATTGCCGAAGGGCTTCGGAGAGAGGAGCGCAGCCAATGGGCTTTCTCACTGCGCCCAGAACAATCTCGCGTGCGTCGGCTTCTGGTTCCTCATACGAGGTGCCATAGAGCGCAGTGTCATCGGGAACCCGTATCTCCATCTGCCCGTTGCCGTAGGGGATTTTCACCAGCATGATTCACATCCGTTCTTGCAGTCGTTTGCTCTGAAGAATATCCCGGATCAGCTTGGATACACCAAATGGAACTCTGGACTTCCGACTGCCAGCCACAGAACCACAAAGTGATGAAGCAGATCACTGAATACGAGGGAAAGACCCACAATCAGCACACGCTGCGCCAAGGCACGATGGGACCGCAGCGGAATCATGGCAATTGCGAACAACAGCACCCCGATGTAGCCATGGTGGATCCTCAATCCGAAGGTGAGCCGTCCGATCGTGGAGGCGGTGTCGCGCGTGGACTCGAGCTGGAAGCCAAAGCGCAGAACCACAGTCGCCAACTCGATCCCGGCAGTGCCAATCAAAACCCACCAGGCAGTCTGTTTTGAGGAGAGTTTTTTCATGAACAGACCACGCCCAGGTTCGTCAGGCACGCGGAGATCTCATCCGGAGATTTCGCGTACACGCTCCAGTACTGGCAAGGCGCCTTGTGTGTGTCGTACCACTGTTCAAAAGTGGCGATTGTTCCTCCGCGCATCATGCCCTTGCCAAGCTCGTCGATTCGTTCCGAGAGCTGACTCCAGTCCTCTTTCTCATGACCCGCTCCCGGGACCCATTGGATGAGATGCAGGTCCGGTTCCCGGCAGAGCACGTCGAGGTTTGGCAGGTTGCCGAGACCGTCGAGATGGTAGCACACGCCGTCGAGCCGCGCGAACTCTCGTCGGAGGTAGGGAAGTGCGAACTCCGCAAAGTGGTGAGGACCGATCATATAGCCAAAATCGCATTGAGGGACACCCACTTTTCCCCGTGAATACATGCCGTGTCTGCAGATGCTGCCAAAGGCCTCGAAGTCATACAGCTCCGCATGGAAGTCGAGCAATTGCGCCGCCGCGTCATCCACCTGTTTGAGACAACGGTGCACGCCTGCGGGGTTGTCGTTGAGATCAAGCAGGAGCTGAAAGCTTCCCCTCGCCGCCTCGAGAGTGTCCAAATTCCCCCCGATCGCGCTGGCCGAGATCAGGAGCGAGTCGCCGCAGCGCTCTCTGAGTTGATGGACAATGCTGCTGAGCCGCTTGGCCGTCGGCGAGTGCAGGTCGATCGTCAGCTCCGCCGTGTCCAGGTCGTCGATGAAGGGAATCATGCCATGACTGTCGCCGCACTCCTCGACTTTGCCGCCGAGAAGCTCCGCAGTCTGATTGTAGACGTCGAACAGGTAGACGCAGTAGAAGGGGAACGCTCCGCCCAGAAATTCGTTGGCGTCGGCCCATTTGACCAAGGAGTCGGCCAGCGCGGCGATGTCGGTCTTGCGGGTGATGCCGAGCGCGGGTTTGGGCACGGGGTTTGCCGGATCCCGTGGGAATCCCGCGCAGAGCATGGGCACATCCCCCCGCCAATACGCCTCCCAGTAGGGACGTGCCTGCTCGATTCTTTCCAGTATTCTTGCCATCGTATGCGTCTTCCTCTACTGGCGACTGCTTGCCATCATTCCTATCACCACAGGAAAGTAGGGCCAGTGGGCTGATTTAAAAGCAGAGCGGGAATGGGAGAGCACGGCTCTGACGAGCCGGTCCCCCGTCCAGCTCTTATGGAGGGCGAGGCTCTGACGAGCCGGCCTCCCGTCCAGCTCTTATGGAGGGCGAGGCTCTGACGAGCCGGTCCCCCGTCCAGCTCTTATGGAGGGCGAGGCTCTGACGAGCCGGTCCCCCGTCGTCGGGGGCGTGGACAGCGCGTTGCGGAGTTCGCAAGGCATGATCGCGGTCCGGGACGTCCCGCACCACTTTCGAGATGGGTTTTGCGGAGTTCGCGAAGGCACGGCTCACGGGCCGTTCGCCCTCCAGGATTCGCGCAGTCCGCAGGACCCGGCTCGTCGGGAGCCTCGTCCTCCACGATTTGCGCTGACGGCTGTCAACCACGGTCCTACTTCAGCGGTCCGCCCTTGGTGGCGAGGGAGATGCGGAAGCGGTATGCGCCGGCGCCGGCGGGCGTGTGCAGCGCGAGTTGGTTGGCGCCGGGAACGAGTTTTGGAAGTTGAGAGGAGATCGTCCCGCTTTTCAGCGCGGTTCCCTTGGGGTCGAATACTGTCCAGGCACCCTGGGGATCTATCTCCAGCCATTGTCCGCTCTCCATGGCCACAGGCAGTGCCAGGCGTGCACCGTTGATCTCGATCTCGGCGGATGCGAGTTTGGCCGGGATCACGGGCAGTGCGCGGATGGGGGTCATCAGGCAGCGGACCTCCGAATGGGGACGAATGTTGGCGTACCAGAGGTTGAGGCGGCGGAAGTTGGCGTGGTCGAGGACATGCCGGTAGATCTTGTATACGCAGCGTCCGTAGGGAAGGGTGAGGGACTCGAAGCGGTCGCCTTCGGCCTCAAGCAGGCGGATGTAGCGCCAGCCCGTGAAATCGATGGGAACATACTTGTCCTCGAAGGAGTTGAAGTTGCCCGTGTCTCGCATCTGGATGTTGAGCGTGGCGCCACTGCCGTCTCCGCAGAGCCAGAACCCGAGCGCCTGACAGGCGGTCAGGTCGATCGCTTCCGGGAAATGCTTGCTGAGGCGGACCCAGCTGGCGGGCCTGGACTCATAGAATTTCTCCCCGTGGTCGAGGAGCGAGAAATCATCCGTCGGACTGGACGCGGTGACCATCTCGGTCGTGGCAGCACTTTTGGCGAAGAACTGTGCGCAGGGCAGTCCGTCGGGGGCGTCCGTGTCTGTGCAGGGCGTGATCTGCGCGCTGAGCCCGCCCGGCACTGCGGGATAGGTGTAGTCCTTGCCGCTGTTCATCTTGCAGAGCGTGGGGCCGCTGTCCGTGAACTCGCCTGGCTGTGCGAAATCCGCAATCTCAATCGCTTCGGGCGCGTCGTAGGCGGCGGCGTTGTAGAGCAACTCGAGACGGAGGCTCGGAGATTGTTCCGGTTGTTCGGAGATCACCTCCCATTTCACATCTGTCGCTTCCGCGCACTGGATCTTGTGGTCGCAGCGCTGGACGGGGCGGAAGAGGGCATTGCCACTGGCGTCGTCTTCGAGTGCGAACTCCGCACCCTCCTTGGCGATCTGCTTGCGCCAGCGTTCGGGGATGGCGCCGGAGCGCCGCAGTTCCTCGTGGCGTTTGAAGACGGGGGCGAGGCGCGCGAACTGCGGAGTGGCTTTGACCGATTCGGGCGTGATTCCCTGGAGCGCGAAGCCGATGTCGGAGGCGAGCCCCTTGGACGCGAGGTAGGCCGCATCGTCCACGTGGGTGGTCTGATTCGTGGGTCCGGTGCTGACCCGCGGCGCCCACCATCCGAGGTGCGCAGGCAGGAAGATGCGCTGGCAATTGGCGTTCGAGCGGCAGTGCAGGTCGATGAACTTCTTGTGTCCCCGCTGGGCGTGGTCCCAGGCGCCCATGCGGCCGCGCAAGAACCAGAGATGGTGCAGAAACGCTGCCATTTCCATGAGAACGGGGCGCTTGAGACGCTTGTGGACTTCGAAGGCAAAGTGTCCGCCGTAGTGCCAGCGGCTCTCTTCGCCATCGATGATGTGAACGCCGTCGAGCCCGTCGAGATAGACCATGTCGAAATTGCAGGCGTTGATCCGATCGGCAATGTTCTCGGCGACTTCCTCGAAGAGGCTGTTCGGTCCGGGCGAGTAGAGGCCCCAGCAGGCCATGAGGTGGTGGACGGGGGTTCCCACCGCGTGGGGAGCCGCCTTCGTGCCCCGGGCACCGCGGGTGCAGCCGGTCAGCTTGCCATCCTCCACAAACGTGTAGATGATCAACTCCTCCTCGATGCGGAGGGTCATGCTGCGCCGGATGTGGTAGCCGGTGACGCGGGGCAGGTCGTCGGTGTTCTCGCGGACTGGGATTTCGGTGCCGGTGGTATCGAGTGCGGTGGCGAGAGTGAGGATCCGCTCTGTTCCCAGGCGCGGATCAGGCACGGGCGTCACATAGGGGGATGCGGGGCTGATGGAGAAGGAGAGGGTGTGCATGCCAGTGTGCAGCCCGGCTTTGTGGATGCGGTCGACCACGCTGCGCACGCCATCGATGCCGTTGGGGAAGCGTGCGGCATTGGGCGTGTAGTCGCCGAGAGAGAAGGCGCCGCTGGAAAAATGCAGTTCGTCGATCCCGAAGTCGCGCGCCAGTCCAATCCACTGGTCCACGTCGGTCTCCGAGGGGTTGCAGAAGAGGTAGGAATCCCGGCATTGGGGATGCTCGGCCGCCCAGGGCCCGCCGAGTGGGGAATGGGGCAGTTCGTCGCTGGCGGAGACGACCTCTTTTAGCACGCCGCGGAGGTTCTCGAACGAACAGCCGACCACGGCTGTCGCGGCGGCGGCGACGCCAAACTTTCGGTAGCAGGACGCTTGCAGCCGCTCTTGCGGACCGGGCAGTCCGTCCACGCGCGTTCGGAGGTCGAGCGAGATCGTGCAGGCGCAGAACGCGTCGGGATTGGGGTTGCGTGGTTTGAGCGGCACGTCCACGAAGAAGAGCCGGTCGAAGTCGTCTCCCTGGACCTTGTCCACACGCAGGACCAGGTGGGATGGATGGACCTCGATGCCCAGACTGACCGTGACATCGGTCTCCTCAAAGCGGACGACAAGCTGCCCACCCCGTGCTTCAACGGAAGTGGCAGCGAGAGTCTCCGCGTTTCTCACAAGCGTGAAACTGGGCCGGTCGAGTTCGCCGAGCATGTCGGTGTCGCTGTTCTTGTCGAGGAAGGAGGCCGTGATCCCCCTGTCGGTCATGCCCCATCGGAATGTCTCGGTTTCGAGCACGATCATCCCGGATGCCTGTGTCTGGATGCCGATCATTGCGCGATACTCCTGGGTTCGGCGGCATTGTGGTTTGCGCGCCAGTGTGTTGCTCGTGCGTTCCTGCGTTTGCGTACCATGCCGACGACGCGCAGCACTGTCAAGGAGGTGAGCTCTCTAAGGGTAACGCCTCAGTCTTGTGGGGTATCACCGAGGATGGCGAACACCAGCGGCACTCCGAAGCACTTGGAGGGCGGTTGCCCTCAACCGCCGTGTCCCCACGTAACTGAGGCGTTACCTCTAAGGAGGCACATGTCAGTTCCGTAGGTCTTACACACGATCTTGCAGGTTGAGCCAAAAGACACCTGTAGAATTGACATGCACCCGGTTTTGATCGCTGGGAGGATGTCGGCTACCGTGTCGGTGTGTCCGCGAGGATGTCGTCCCAGGTGAATGTCGTGCGGGGCCTGCCGGTGGTGCCAGCGGTAGTGGATCTTGAGAAGACTGGCAACCAGCGGCGTTGTCCCGGGAGAATGAGCGTGGAGAGGATGGTGGCGCCCCCCGCATGGGATTGACGAAGGATTCTCCACGCTTCCGTTGTTCCTGGGACGGTGCGTTTTGCGCGCTGCGAGAGCGCTTTGTGGAGCTTTCTGTATCGTCCACATTCGGTTTTGGGCTTGGCTCGTTCGCGGAAGTGGTTTGTGGTGATGAGGAACGGCTCGCCCGATCTTGGATTGCGGACGGTCACGAACGTCTTTTCCCCACGGCGTCGATCCCACTCCATAATTGTGGATGGAGGCGTGGCACCCGGATCGACGAGCAGGACGTTGGCGCCCACGGCGGGGGAGGTGCGACCCAGCAATTTCTGCGCGAAGTCTGCAGCACCGCCGCGTTTGGCCCGCTCGAGAATCGTGCGCAAGACGAAAATGCGTGGCGTGTGGGGTGCGCCGCCGCGTGCGAGCCGACCGGCGTCGTGGATGGCGACTGTGACTCCGTCATCGTTCATGGCGGTGAGCGTGCCGACGAGTCCAGCGACGCCGATTCCCAGAGTGGGCTTCCTGCCAGGCTCGTCCGGAACCATGGCCAGGACGCACTGCGCGCGAAGGAGCGCGGGGGCGACACCATAGTCGAGATTGCGTCCCACCATGCACGTCTTGTCATCCCATGCGGCGTAGGAACTGCAAGCGACCCCATGCCAGTCGGGGAGGGCGTTCGCGAAGAGCATGTCGTCTGCGTCGAGCCGTCGCCCTTCGATTTGTGGGGGGAGCACATTGGCCTCGCCGGCAGCTCTGGCTATGCCCCTGATCATTCCCTCGAGCTCCCGGCGATAGGGGATGGGACAGGCGAAGGTGGCTAGTACTTTGGCTCTGAACTGCGCAAACGTGATTCCGGACTGGGCGGCCGCTTGTCGCGCGGCGGGAACCACATAGCCCGCCAGCATCGCCTCGATTTCCTGGTTGCAGAGATAGCCATGAGCTTCTCCACGCTCTGCGTCGGTGCCTCTGAGCACGACGACTGGTAGTGCGCCATAGCGTCCTCGGAAGCTCTTCCCAAATCGCTTCTCAATGACCAATCCGCCTGCGGACGATTGCAGGGCGAGTAGCAGGACAGACAGAACGAGAGCAAAGCGTGTCTTCATGGGTGTGGCCCTTCCGGCAACTGCGCACTTTTGAGTCGAGGGCGGGTGAAGTCTTCGCTATGAGTATTCTGGTTCACCACAACCAGAACACCAAAGCTTCGCGATGTCCACCCGCAGTGAACTCTACACTACACGCCTAGAGCGGCCGCGTCCCCTCGGCCGTCTGTTGCGGGGCGTGCCGAACCGTCCCGATCCGGGCAAAGGGTGCGGGCGTTCTTCCTCCAGTGCCCGGCTGTGCTCCAGGCGCGATGGCTCAGTGGCTGTCGGCTGGAGAAGCATTGAGCAGAGGGAGAAATTTGCGCTGATTAGACGCTCCGCTCAAGCAGGCATCTCGGATCTGGGAAAGGATGAGCTGGTGGGTTGCACACGCTTCTTGAAGCTGTTGCACGAACCACTCGCTCCTCAGTCTGCGCTTGCGGAGGCGGACGCCGAGAAGTACCCCGCTGACGAGTCCCGTCACGCAGCAACCGGAGAGTACGGGGAATGCTGCTTGGTCCGGTGCGTTGGATAGGAACAGCAGGAGCGATGACACCAATCCCAGCACAAGCCCGCAGGTCCCCCCGACAATGGCGCCCGGCAACATACCCGCACCCGCCTCGCGGAATGGCATGCGGTGGGCGTGGTGCTCGATGCCTCTCAACAATGCTCGCAGTTCGGCATCGCTGTGTTCCGTTCGGGGATCGATGCGTCCGAGTTCCGGATTGGTGCGATCCACCAGAGCCTGCAGATCATCTTCCGCTTCCCATTCCCGGTGGAGCTCCGGTCTTACGGGGTGAAGGTACTCGTTGCGGCAGAAACCGCAGCGCAACAACCAGCCTTGCCGCTCATACCAGTTCTCCCCCATATCGTCCCACCGGTGCTGGCAGTCCAGCACGCGGATCGGCTGCACACACTTGCAGTCAGGGCACTCTCTTGCGGTCCAACCTTCAAAGATGGTCGCGATATCGATGTCCGTGTCGGGAATCCACATCGGCTTTCTTCCAGAATCTGTGGGTGGATCGCCAGCGGAAGTTCTGTCAGCGAGAACCTTCGGAGAAACAACCATCCTTCGTTGCCACGCTTCTGTCAAGTGGATTTCCGGCATAACACCGGGGCGCATGGCCCCGTTCGGCCTTGGGCGCCTATTTCAGCTTCCACTTGACATCCGCTGGCGGGTCGAGGTCGGAGGTCCTGCGGTCAAGGGACACAAGTACCTATCCCCTCTGCTCTCATGCGCCTCGCCCACAAGGTCGAGCTGGAATCGGGGTGTCGTCCGTGGTATGATTGCGCTACAGTTCCGACACGTTTTTGCAGCAGCGCCTTCACAATGGACATGGGAGACAGGACAGCATGAGCATCGAGCGGCAATCCTATGGTGTGACCCCGGACGGACGGAAAGTGGATGTGTACACAATGGTGAATGCGAACGGCGTGGGCGCGTCCGTCATCACCTACGGTGCGATTCTTGTTTCGCTTGAGGCGCCGGATCGGGATGGTGTCATCGCGGATGTCACGCTCGGTTTCGACGACCTGGATGGCTATGCGGGGAAGCATCCGTATTTTGGCGCGACCGTCGGGCGTTTCGCCAACCGGATCGCGAAGGCGACCTTCGCGCTGGACGGAGTTGAGTACAAACTGGCGGCGAATGATGGCGAAAACCATCTGCATGGGGGGCAGAAGGGATTCGACAAGGAAGTGTGGGAGGCCGAACCCTTCGAGAAGGACGGTGCGTGCGGAGTCGTGTTATGCCGCACTAGCGTGGACGGCGAGGAGAACTATCCCGGCACTCTGCGGACTACTGCCACCTACACGCTGACGGCGGATGACGGATTGCACATCGTATACGAAGCGGTCACGGACAAGCCGACGCCCCTGAACATGACAAACCACGCCTACTTCAACCTGGATGGCGGCGTGGACATTATCGACCATGTCGTGCAGATCTTCGCCTCCAGCTACACGCCGGTGAACGATGCTCTCATCCCGACTGGCGAAGTGCTTCCTGTGGCCGGCACGCCACTCGATTTCACGGTGCCGCATGCGATCCGCGAACGCATTGGCCAGGTGCCCGCGGGATACGATCACAGCTTCGTGCTCGACAAGACGCCCGGAGAACTGGCGTTGGCGGCGAGGGTCGTCGGCCCGAAAAGTGGACGCGTTCTGGAAGTGCTCACCACCGAGCCCGCAACGCAGCTCTACACTGGCAATTTCCTCGATGGAACCCTCGCCGGGAAAGCGGGTTGCGCCTATCTGCAAAATGGGGGTTTCTGCCTAGAGCCGCAGAAGTATCCGGACTCACCCAATCAGCCCGATTTCCCGAGCTGCATCCTGCGCCCCGGAGAGACCTACCGCCACGAGATCGTCTTCCGGATGAGCGTGACACCGTAGCAGAGGGGAACCGCTTGGGTACGCCACCGCCGGGTTTATCCCGGTGGAGCGATGATTGGGTGGGTGGAGACTTGCGGTGCCTCTCCCCCCATCATCGCTCCACTGCCGCAAGGGGCAGTGGTGGCGTGCCCGAGTAAAGAATCCGCGAACCACCTACGGAACTGACATGCGCCCGTCGTGGCTCCGCCAGTTGACACATTGCCGCCTACACTCTATTGTGTAGCTGGATGTGTGCCCGTGCTGTGTCCCAGAAACAGCGACAACATTTCACGGCTATTTCTGGGACACAGCACTAGTGAGTGTGGGGTCGTTTTACAGGGCGTAGGCAGGAGAATCCGATGGCCACAAATCTCGCCATAGATATAGAACTGCTTGAGGAAGCTCGGGAAGTGGGACATCTCCGGACAAAGAAGGAGACTGTCAACTTGGCGCTCAAGGAGTTTGTGAACCGCCGGAAACAGCTTGGGATCATTGAACTTTTCGGTTCAATGGATCCGGATTCCAGCTATGACTACAAGGAGTCCAGGCGTCGATGAAAGTCATAGTCGATACCGTTGTCTGGTCCTTGGCTCTCCGGCGAACCGACCCCGATGAGGATGTGTGCCGTGAACTGACCTCCTTGGTGGAGGAGCAGCGCATTCTCCTCCTGGGCCCGATCCGGCAGGAGATCTTGTCGGGGTATTCGGAGCAAGCGCATTTCGCGCGTCTTCGGGACAAGCTGAGTTTCTTTGAGAACGAACCAATCCTGGATGACGACTATGTTCGAGCTGCAGAATATCACAACACTTGCCGACGTCTGGGAATCCAGGGATCGCACACTGACTATCTGATTTGCTCCTCGGCTTTTCGCCTGCGAGCTCTCATCTACACTCGGGACAACGACTTCCAGCACTATGCGAGAGTCCTCCCAATCTCCCTATACGAGGAGAGAGGTTAGACTTGCTCTGGTGAACCAGCGCAATGCGAGGGGCGTTTTCGCAATGTGCGGGATTCGGTGCTCCGCGCCAGCGGCGGGCACCGTTTCCGGGCACGGAGAGCCGGGCGATCAGCCCGGCGCGTGCCTGGGAACTTTACTGTGGGGTCCGGGGAGTCACGACTTCCCGGCGGGGTTCGGGGCAGCGGCCGGCGGGGGCGTGGGGGTGGTCCCCCACATCGCATTGCCTTGTGTCGGCTCAGCGTGAACATTGTGGAGAATCCTGTGAAACAACGTTTGTTTGCCTACGTCCTTCTCTGCACGGCATCGCTTCTTGCGCAGCAGGGGGAGCTCTTGAAGAACCCCGGTTTCGACCAGGACGTGGACGGGGATGGGTTGCCGGATCACTGGAGCGCGTCCTCCGAGCGTGTGCTCTGGCGCGAGCTTGTGTACATGAGTCACAACTACGCCATCACGTCCAAATCGCCGACGTACGTGCTCGCGACGCAGGATCTCACGCTGAAGAAGGGTGCCACCTACACCCTGGTCATGCGGTGCCGGGCTGCCGAGGGAGGGCTGGCCGGCGCGCTGATCGTGCACGGCGAGACGAAGCCGAAGCAGGAGATGTCGCTGCTTTGGAACGTACGCGCCGACAATGAATTTCACGAGTACATGCGCACCTTCAAGGCACCCAACCCTGTGGCTCGCCTCTATCTCTACAATGTGGCCAAGAGCAAGGGCACGGTGACCTACGACCGAGTGTCGCTTCGCGAGGGCGGCCCCGACCGGGTGTTCGTGACGCAACTGAGTTTCAAGGAAATCGACACGCCGATCGAGCCCCCGCTGGAGAATCCGCACATCGACTGGGCGAGCCCGTTGGCTGGCGGTGCTCTGAAGGCGTTCATCACCATCCGCAATTTCCGCTGCCAGCGACAGGTGGTGGAACTGCAGCAGCGTCTCGAAACCGATGCGGACATCGTGCACACGGGCTACGTGGGGGAGGCGTGTGTGTCCGAGACGGGATTGCGCGCGACGAAACGGCTGAGAGAGTCGTACTACGAAGTGTACGTGGTGCCGAGTCGGGTCACACCGCTGCTGGCAAAGACGATCCGCGCACGCGTGGAAGCGGGCGCCGGACTTGTGGTGGTGGAGGGATTTGGGCAGATTCGGGCATTCATGAAAGCGGATGCATTGACGGATGCTCCGGATGGGCACCCTCTGCGCGACGTATATCCCGACGCGCTGATGCCAGAGCGGATCTATGACGGCGTTCGCATCGGCAAGCTTGGCAAGGGACGGGTGGTTCGGCTGTCGTTCCCGACCAGCAAGGGGCGCGTGTGGGGATTGCTGCCCGTGGGTGGAGGCCCGGAGGTGTACATTGACCGTCAGGTTCGCTATTGGGAATGGTGGGAGGCGTTGCTGGCGCAGGCGATGCGCTGGGCGGCCCGTGGCGCCCCATCCGCCCGCATCGCCCAGGCGGAGGCCGACGGCTCGCAGGTGGTGATCTCCGTGACGGATGCGCCCGCTGGCGCTCGGTTGCGGGTGATTCTGCGGAGTTCGCGGGAAGTGCGCCACGGAGAGCCCGACGCGCGGTTGGCGCCGCAGACGCTTGCACTGGACACCGTAGGACGGGCGAGCATCCCAATCCCCGCGAACTTTCCCGCCGGCGCCGCAGTTCTCGACGCGGTTCTTCTCGATGCCAAAGGCCGGTCCGTGACGTGGCGCAGCTTTGCCGTCGAACGCTCTGCAAGCGTCTCGTTGTCCGCGCTGATGGTGACTCCGGTCTCGTGCGCGAAAGGGCAGACTGTGAAGGTGACCGCGCAGGTTCAGGGAAAGGCCTGTGCTCTGCGGTTGCGCGTTGTGGACGCCCGCGGGCGGTTGCTGTTGCTTCGAACGCGCCCCTGCTCCGTCGCGACGGAGGAACGCGAGGAATCGTTCGAGTTCTCTCTGGACGCTCCGCTCTGCGTGCATCACACCGTGGAATTGCGCGCGTTGGTGGGGGATGTGGAGCAGGACCGAGTGCTTGCCTCGCTCTACGTGCCCGAGGTGGGGCGTGCGCTGGCTTTGGACGACTTCACGGTGATGCCGTGGTCGCCAGGCATGTCGCATCCGATGATCGCCGCCCAGTATTCGCGGATGACGCAGGCGCTGGGTTTGAATGCGGAGTTCGCACACACGGCGCCGCACATCTCCGCGCGCGGTGTTCTTGGCGCGGGCTATATCGGTGGCATGGGTATGTTTCGCGAGAAGAAAAAATCCACCGACGGCGTGCGGCGACGCTGTCTGCACGATCCCGAAGTGATCGCGAAAATGGAGTCGCTGCCGCGCGAGCGGGCGGCTGCGCAGCGGGACGGGGGATACTTCGCCGTGGGCATCACCGATGAAGCGTTTCTCAGTTCTCGCCACGAGCGCAACGAACTGTGTTTCTCCGAGCACACGCAAGCAGCCTATCGGGAGTGGCTGAAGGGGCAATATGGTACGCTCGACCGTCTCAACGCGCAATGGGACAGTGCCTTTGCAGACTGGGAGGAAATCCGCGGAGTCCGCACGGAGGACGTGCGCGGAAAGGACAATTTCAGCCCGTTCGTGGATTTTCGGACCTTCATGACCGACACCTGGGTGTCCGCGTGTCGTCGGGTGACGACCGCCTACCATGTCGCCGCGCCGGAAATCCCGGTCGGACACACCAACACATTCGGTGCAAATCCCTTCAACGGAAACGACTACTGGAAGCTGGCGACCAAGACGGGATTCGGCTGGGGGCAGGAATATTCCGAGGCGATCAAGAACAGTGGTCACAAGGCCGTGTTCGATCTCTGGCGCAGCTTTGTTGAGACGCCCGAGGCGCGAGCCTCGCGGGGGAGCGATGCCCCGTTTTTCAACTACGGCTGGATCGGCTATGCGCATCGGCCGGAGGCGGCGCAGTACGAGCCGTGGTGGCTGGCGTTGCATGGTGCCAGGGGATTGAGCTACTACGCGACCAATGCGGTGGCTGCGGAGCGTGGTGTGTCCTGGGCACTGGTGCATCCTCGAATGAGCCGCACCCCCTTCTCACTGGCTGTGACCGATGCATTGGCCGATCTGCGCACAGGCTGTGGGAAACTGTTCATGGAATACGAGCGTGAGCGTCCCCGCATCGCGCTGCTGTGGTCCCACGCCTCCATGCTCGTTGCCTGGTGCGAATCGTCGGCGACGGAGCCCGTTCCTGACGAGGGCGAGGGTACGGATAGCTACGGACGGTACTTCCGGTCTGCCCTGGACATTCGCCAGCATCTCAACGAACTGCAGTTCGACTATGTCCATCTCGCCCCCGAGCAGTTGGGGCAGGAAGATCTGGTCACGCGACAGCCGCTGCTCTTCCTGCCGTTCACTATGGCCGTCTCCTCGCGGACCGTGGAGGCGTTGCTCGCCTATGTTCGCGCGGGTGGCACGCTTGTGGGGGACCTGCGATGCCTGCGCACGGACGAACATGGCCGCATTGACGAGAAATCGACTACCCTGAGAACGCTGTTTGGCGTGGAGCGTCCGGACGGCGCCCCAGTCGTGTACGGTCCGAGCCGGATCCGCTTTACAGGAATGCGGGAGGGCATTGGGGAAAAGGAAGGGGAGGCGCCGGTGATCGGAAGGGAGACGTTGCGGCCGGCTGGCGCCGACGCGCTGGCGACACACACGACGGGGGAGGGCGCGTTGTTCACGCGTCGGCTGGGGAAGGGGCGCACCGTGTATCTGAACTTTGCCCTGCCACAATACGATAGTGCCACTCGCAGGCTCGTCGGGCAGCTTTGCACGGCGGCCGGTCTATCGCGGGAGGTGACGGTGGAGGCGGTGGACGGAGATGCGCCGCCTCGCGCGTACGAGCGCACCACATTCCGCCGCGGCGCGATTGCAGTGCATGCGTTCATCCGTGACTTCCGACGCTGCGAGGACAGTGATCCGGTGGAGATTCGGTTCGGCGGTGAGGCGCATCTGTACGATGTGCGGGGGAAGCGGTACGTGGGACGAACTTCGACCGTGCGCACCACGCTTTCTCCCGGACGCACGGCTGTGTATGCGGCGCTGCCATACCGGGCGAATGCTCTAGTTGTGGGCGCCCCGAAGAGTGTGGAGAGGGGTGGAACGGCAAGAGTGGCGCTGGCAATTCGCGCAGGGGAGGGCGTCACGCTTGGAGACCATGTTGTGCACGTGCGGTTTGTCGGTCCGGACGGCGCGGACGTGTCCCACTACACGCGGAATACGATTCTCTCCGGAGGAAGCGGCGAGCTGGTCGTTCCCATTGCCCTGAACGAGGCGGAAGGTCGCTGGCGCGTGCTGGCGCGAGACGTGCTGACGGGCTTGTCCGGCACCGCCGAGTTCCTAGTGCATGGGACTGATTAGCGCACCTGGCATTGGATCCCGCCGAAGAGTTCCTTGATGGTGGCGAGCCGTTGCGGGTCGAGGTAGGGGGGATCCAACACGGTCAGATTCTCCGCGAGCCGTTCTGTCGTGCGCATTCCCACGCAACAGGTGCTCACGTTCTGAGCGAGTACATAGCGCAGGCTGGCGTCCGGCACCGAATGCGGTTGCAGGAAATCAAACAAGTTCGGGTCCGTGTATGGCATTTTCTCGGGGAGACTGCCCTCGGCGACATGGTGCCGCACACATTCAAGAGCGGCTGGCACGCTGACTAGACCGGATTGCTTCGATGCCTGATTGAGGGGCATCATCACCACAGTTCCCACACCGTGTTCCTGGCACAGGGGCAGCACGGATTCGGTGGCCGTCTGCAACAGTATATTGACCGTGAGCATCACCACGTCGAAGGCGCCGCTCGGAACTGCACGCTTCAGGATCTCGTGGGTTCCGTCCCCCTCCGACAGTTCGCTGATGCCGATGAAACGAACCTTGCCCTGCTCGCGCAGGCGAACCATGGCATCGTAGCACCCGTCGGACATGAATCGGTCGTAGGACTCCTGCGTGCGGAGACCGTGCCCCAGCAAAATGTCCAGGCGATCCCGACGGAGGCGCCGAAGGCTCTGCTCGGCGGAGGCAATCAGTGCCTCGGGCGAGCCGTTGTAGATGGCTTCTGGCGGCCAGCTGTCGTAGGGACGGTACTTGGTCTCCACAATGACCTCGTCATGCCCCGCAAGCGCTTCGCCGAGGACGCATTCGCTGCCCCCTCCATCGTAGTCGGCGGCCGTGTCGATGAAATTGATGCCCGCGTCAATGCATGCTCGCACTGTGTGAATGAACTGCGTGGGATTTTCCTTTGCCCCCCGTGCAGCTCCGAAACTCAGTTCGGATACCTGAAGTCCTGTGCAGCCCAGCTGTCGGTAGAGCATTTCCGGAAACCTTTCGAGAATGGGTTGTTGTTGTTCTGTTGTTACAATGCGTCCCATTCAGAACATGACAACAACAGGCAAGAAAAAAGCCCGCTTGTTGAAACTTGTCTTACGCATTCTCGATCAGAGCCAGCCAAAAGCGGAAGCCATGGCGAAGCCGACACGAAGGACACGAAGGGGGAAATGGAGGGCGAAGCTCCCGCTGAGCCGCGCAAAGCAAAGCGTGTCCATTTCCCCTTGGAGGGCGAGGTTCCCGACGAGCCGTGCCCTGCGAACTGCGCACGTCGTGGACGGCCAAGGCCTGCCTCGAGGTTCCCGACGAGCCGTGCCCTGCGAACTGCGCACGTCGTGGACGCCGAGGCCTGTCTCTGCCCCAAAACGAGATTCAAAATGTGACTAGTGGTTCGGGACGGCTCGTCCCGTAAGAGCTCCATAGTGCCAGGACATTTCGGCGCGGGCCGCGCCGAACCACAAGGCCTGTGCTTTTCCCGTTGTTCCTCGGTAGCAGTCCCTCAGTTGACACTCGCAACCACCGCCGTCGCCAGCTTCTCGGACACGGAACTGGATTCCTGTAGCCCGGCTTCCAGCTTGTCGCAGAGGGTCATTAAGGCGTCGCCCTTGGCGACGATGCGCTTCTGCTCGGCGAGGGGGGGGAGCAGGGGGAGATTCTGGGACAGTCGAATTTGGATCCTATTCAACTTTTGCGAACTCGAGGACGTCTTCTTGAGAGGTTTCAAGGATGGTGTGGACTCCGAGATCCTCAAGTGCGCTGCATACTTCATGTGCTGCACCATTGCGCTTCCCGCGTGGGGCTTGGCGTATAACGAAGAGGACTTCATCGGGCAGGAAGCGTCTATCCCGCAATCGGATGATGCGGTTTCTCCAACCGTCCCCATGCTCAAGAATTTGCGTGCAATTCGGCTTGTCGAGATTCAAGGGCTTGATGGCTTTCCGCACCTTCTCCTGGACTTCATGAACAAACGGCATAGCCACGTGGTAGTCCTCATCACCAATCTTTTTCTTCCGGTAGTGCCGCAGCACATCTTTTGCCCTGAAGACCTCTGTCAGCCGACGGGCCATAACCTTTTCCTGGTACTCGTCACGAGTCGCAAACTGGCGTTCCACATAGTGTTTGAACAAGGCGTTCAACTGCTCATCGACATCATCGGTGAGAACGGTCCCAATGCCGCTGAAGCGAAACAAACTTTCCCGTGGCGCAACGATCTGGCGGAAGAACTCCACAAACTCATGGCTGCTGAAGTTCAGTTCCCGCTGCCGGGTGTCCGTGTTTTCACCGAGCATTTTCTTCAGACGCCTCATCTCGTCCAAGAAGTCGAGACGCCCCTTCCCAAAGACAGCCGCCTCCATTTCCGGAAAAAAATGGGTGATCCGGTCTCGCCGACGGGTCTCTATCCTGAAATCGAACGTGCGTGTCTGAGCACAGGCCAACACGATACCGACATTGACGAACTCTTCCGTCTCCGGGTAGGGGAGAAAACGAACAACGGCAAAATTGCAGACCAATCTCGTTTTCATAGTGTTTCGCTCCCGAACAGGTCATTGATGTCGCTGAACCGATTCAGCACACGCTCTATCCGTGCCAGCGTGCAGTCAGAATAGTCGGCGACCGCAGCCCACTCCTCGGGCAACTCATTCCAGTAGTCCTCGACGCTCCCACAAATATCAGTCATTCGGTCAAGAAATGCAAGATCCCATACATCTACCGCAGCCTGCAGGCTATCCCGAAAAACATGTTTGTCTTTGACTTTCCGCAGGTCGAAAGTCAGGTCAAACGCAAGATTGTGGTCAATGATCCTCACCTCGCCGACAGCCGGCAGCCACAAGAGGTTGACGTTTCCGCCGGTCTCGTGCAGCGTTCGGGG
>JAGLDW010000880.1 GCA_023145395.1 Lentisphaeria bacterium
CCCCCTCGATGTCAGCACCTACCCGTCCAACAAGAAGTTCGTGGAGGAGATCTGCGGCTGGAGCGCCCTCAGCGACAAACTCTACATCTGGGACTACGTCACAAACTTCGCCCACTATGTCAGTCCCCACCCCAACTTCGGCTGCCTCCAAGGCAACGTGAAGTTCTTCCGCGACAACGGTGTGGTCGGTCTCTTCGAGCAAGGCGCATACCAGGGACGACATGCGGAGTTCGCAGAGTTCAGAGCCTGGATCCTCGCCAAGCTGCTCTGGAATCCCGACCAGGACATCGAACCGCTCTACAACGAGTTCTTCACCGGCTACTACGGCGCCGCCGCGCCTCTCGTCCGCCAGTACTGGGAGGAACTTCAGACCTTCGGCGCCCCCCTCGACGTGTCCATCAACATCTGGACCGGCCCCACTGCCAAGTACTATCCCAAAGGCTTCTTCGAGAAGTCGCTGGTGCTCTGGACCCGGGCCGAAGCCGCCGTCGCCGATGATCCACAACGCTCCTACAATGTTCGCATGAGCGCACTCCCCATCTACTACGCGCTGCTCCAGAGAAGGGATGTCTCGCCCGTCGACTTCTCCTTCCGCGACGGACGCTTCAGCCCCAAAAGCGACGAGTCGGAATACACCCGCCTCGCCAAAACCTTCATGAAACGCTTCAACGAGGCGAAAAACATCCGCATCGCGGAAAGCATGGTCCGGCAAAACAATGTCCTGACGACTCTGCGCTCGCGCACGGACGGCATCGGCACGCTCGCCATCCAGGGCGGCGGTTTCGAGGCCAACGTAGTGAACGAGTTCGGCGGACGAATCTGCCGTCTGGCGAAAACGGGTGGTGACAATGTCCTCGATCCCTTTTTCGGCGCAGACGCCGTCATCGCGCGCGGCAACTACACAGTGACAGCAACGGAAATCTACGGGGGCAGGGTCCTCGGCGCGGGCAAGGCCACGACCGGCCACACTTGGCGCAGACAGTACAGCATCACCCGCGACGTCTCCCTCGCCGCGGACGGAATGACCATGCGCACGACGGTCGCCAGCAAACGCACGGAACCGCGGGAGACCCGCCTGATTCTGCGTGCCGGACTGGCTCTTGGCAACGGGTCCGCCGTCTGCACCCGAATCGGCGAGGGAGAATGGCAAACCACTGTGGTAGCTGCGGACCAGATCTTCCACTTTGCCAACATCCCCGGGGCGCTGCCCGGGCAGACCATCACCCTCGCCTCGCCCGTGACCGGGCAAGCTGTGGCTGTGACACTGCCCGCCTGCCCCATCGAACAAGTCCAGATCCTCTGCGATGTCCGCAGTGGTTCCACTCGAATCTTTGTGCTGCTCCCCAGGCGCGAACTTGAAGGAAAATCATCCTTCGCCGCCGATCTCAGACTGCTCCCTCTCGGGGTGCTGAAGAACCTGCCCAAAGTAGACATTCCAAAGACCCACAGTGCAGACCGCTTCGAACTCCAAAGCAACCAGATTGGCATCGGTCAACGCGGTGTCTGGGGCGACCACGTGAGCGATCCCCTCGCCGAGGACGGCACCGCGCTCAAGCTCTTCAACACCCACTACGAATGGTGCACCCAGTGGCGGGTCAACCCCAACTGGTTCGAAGCCGACACCAAGTACACGGTGCGCATGCGGATCCGCGTGGACAAGACCGGCGTCGAGGGAGAGGCGTTCTGGGCCGGAGTCTACGATACAGCCCAACGCAAGAGCTATGGACAAATCAACCCGAAGGCCTCCACCGTCAAGGACGGCTATCAGTGGTACACAGTCGCCACCTGGATCCCCGGGACGAAGCAGTACGTCTGGATCGGCCCCGGACAGTTCGACAAGAAAGCTCTCCAGAGCAACCCCGCCATCAACGCCGTCTACATCGACCGCTTCGAATTGGAACGCGTCCAGGAATAGCGGCTACGGGTCGGAGCGAAAACAACTCGAAGACCGGGGGCTCTACAGCACCACGTCGCGGAGACCCTCGTCGGCGGCTCGCTGAATCTTCAGCGCCTTGCGCGAGGCGCTGAGAATGCCCGATGTGGTGATGGCACCTGGATTTCCCGCGAGTTCGCGCAGGAAGAACTCGAAGTAGTCGGGTTGGGGCTCTTGGAGCTTGGGGATCCGCAGGGTCTCCTTCTCCCCCTCCACCGACAGGTCCAGAGTGTCGCGGTTCAATCCGCACCTAAGCACCCCCTTGCTGCCCCAGAACGTGAACTCCCAGTAGTACGGCAGCGAGAACCCGCAGCTTGCCGGGGAGATGAACGAGACATCCCCCATCACCCCGCAGCCATTCTCCATCTTGAGCATGAACTGAGCCGCATCGGGAAACTGGCTCGTGCCATCCAGTTTGAAGGCGCACCATTCCCGGGCGGCTGTCACCTCGGTGAAACGCATGCCCGTGATCCACTCCACAATGTCCACACCATGGATCCCGATGTCGTTGATCACTCCCCCGTAGGTCTTGTGATCCAGGTACCAGTCGGCGCGCTGATAGCAGAAATAGGGATGCTGGCCGCCGAAGCTGATGGCATGCACCTCTCCGATATCACCACGGCGGATGAGGTCGCGGGCCTGCCGCAGTTGCGGAATTGCCCGAAGGTCAAGCTGGCATCCGAGCACAAGGCCACGCTCCTCAACCAATGCGGCGATGCGCTCCAAATCATCGAGGCTCGTGCA
>JAGLDW010000881.1 GCA_023145395.1 Lentisphaeria bacterium
CGCTTGCCGTAGAGATCGGCGGTGACCATCACATCGGCCTCGACTTCAGCCAGCATCTGCTGGTAGTTGTCGTATACGTGGGGCATGTCCGGACGCGCCAGAAGCTCGGCTCGCGTGGGCGCGTCCTCCTCGCAGACAGCCACGGCTTCGCACTGGGCTTCCTTCTGGACTCGGTGCCAGGTGGCCCAGCCATGCGGGTGCCGGAAACCGGCAAATGCGAACTTGATCTGCTTCGACATCCAATGCCTCCTGGGAATTGAGGGCAACAAGGTTCGGGGAGTGTGTCAAAACCGCGAGAATCGGACCTGTTTTCTGATTCCTGTGGAAGTGCTCCGAAGAGCACCCACAGTACCCTGAGTGATGAAGCGCAGTGGGCCGAAGGACCGCTGCGTGAATCAATCAGGCTACGGTGCGTTTGTGCGATCGAAAACCGGGCGAAAGTCAGCCATCTTGCCGTGGTATCCCGAGGCGATCGCCTCCGTCACTCTCACGCTCTCAATGATATCCTCAAGCGAGGCGTCAGGCTCGGATTCTCCGCGAATCCAGCTGGCGAAATTCAGCAATTCGGAGCTGGACTCGGGAGCTGGCTGCTCCTCTTTCTCCTGAAAATACTGTTCAACGGGCATTTCCTCTTCCCCGTCGATAATGACTCCAGTGCCGCCATACCTGCTCTCGGCCATGCACGGGCCAAGATCGAGATAGGCGGAAAGACCATCGGAGGTGACTTCGAACAACTGACGTCGTCCGTGTCGGCCCGCAGGCATGGAGTAGTGGCAATCGAACGTCGCGAATCCACCGCGCTCCAGCTTCAGCGCGCCCGAGAAACTGCGGAGTTGCTTGCCGTCCCGGCGGGATGCGTATGCATGCACCTCATCGACGGGACCGCCCAGAAAAAGAATCAGGTCGAGAAGATGAATGGCGTCGGCGGTGAAGAGATTTGTGGGGGCGCCCCAGCCAAAGTATCCCTTGTTGTAGGAAAAATGAAAATGGTTCACCTGCTCTGGCACAAGTTTTCGCTTGAGCATCTGGGTGACCGGAAAAAAACGTCTGTCAAGCGAGCAGGTCGCCTTGA
>JAGLDW010000882.1 GCA_023145395.1 Lentisphaeria bacterium
CAGGCTGATGCAGTCGCAGGCAATATCCGCCAGAAGAGTGGGCGGCAGGACAATCACCGTGGCGTCCGGTTGCTCCTCTGCAATCATCTCGCGATAGTCGGAGTAGACGGCAGGAACTCCGAACTCCTCTTTGACAAAGGCCAGTTTCTCCGCGTCCAAGTCACAGGCGGCACACAGCTCGATCTCCTCCGGACAATGGGTCAGACCGGGGTCGCTATAGTGCGAGGCCTTCGCATGTGTCCCCGCCCCGATGATCGCGAATCGTGTCTTGGCCATATCGGATTCCTCCGTACCTCAAGCTTGTGAGTCGAACCATTCGATCTACAGTGATCACGATGATCGCATAAAGTACCGAGCGACTTCGGAAAAAGCGAGGAGTACCACAGATGGCCGCAGAACTACGGATCGCGTTGTCGGGCGCTGGGAAGGCAGGCACACTGCTGGCACGCGCATTTCACGAACACCCTCGAGCCGAAGTAGTGCGAATCTGCTCCGGATCGGTCGCGAGCGCGGAGACGTTGGCGAGAGAACTCGCCATTCCGGATTTCGGCAACGACTACAAGAAAACGGTGGACGATTCACGCATCGACGCGGTGGTGGTCGCCTCTCCCGACAAGTTCCACTGCGAGCAAGCTGTGGGCGCGCTGAGCGCGGGCAAACACGTCTACTGCGAAAAGCCCATGTGCAACAGCGTCGACGAGGCAACTCAGATGCTTGATGCGGCCAATCGAGCTGAGAAAACGCTGATGATCGGCTTCACGGAGCGATTCAACCAGCCCATGATGGAGGCCAAGGCACGCATCGAGAACGGGGAGATTGGACGACCCGTCATGATCCTGGCCCGACGATGCCACCCCAAGTTCATCGTTCGTGGACGCGAATGGTTGAACGACCGGGAAACCGGCGGTGTGATCAACTACGCGGGCACCCACAACTTGGATCTTGTCTGCTGGCTGATGGGCAGCGAGCCAATTCGAATCCACGCCGAAGGCGGGCGACTTGTGCTCCCCCCGGAGCAGGAGTTCATGGACTCCGCAGTGATGACGCTGAAATTTGCCAATGGCTCGATTGCAACGCTCTACGAGAGCTTCGGCTATCCCGACCCGTATCCGCATGGATGCGACCGCAGCATGGAGATTCTGGGCACCGAAGGCTGTATCAAACTCGACATGATGAGCCAGCCCTTGCAGGTCTTCACCCCGAAAGGGCACTCGATTGCCGACGCCCTGACGTGGCCGTGGACAGCGGGAGATGTGGAGGGGGCGGTCGCGCGGATCGTCAACCACTTTATCGAAGCGGTTCTAGACGGGGTTCCCGTATCGACGCCAGGTGAAAGCGGGTTGCTCGCGATGCGCTTGGCCATAGCCGCCACCCGGGCCGCGACGACCGGCCAGACTGAATCTCTCGAACTGCCGCGCTAACCCAGAAGTGGAGGAGGCGGATCGGACTGGGCCGGCGGCTCCCCGCTCGATGTGGAGACCACACCACCACCGCCCTTCTTGGCTGTGAACCAGCAAACGGGCAAGCCCACTGCGACACCCACGATCAGCGCCCCCGGGGCAATCCACTGGAAACTGATCGGATCCGGCCCTGTGCAGGAAATCCCTGGCAAGTCCATCCCCAACCGTGTCAACAAAAAAGAGTTCAACACGGAGGGGAGAACACCAAAGATCGGTCTGGTAAAGGCGATCAGCACAGCGGTGATG
>JAGLDW010000883.1 GCA_023145395.1 Lentisphaeria bacterium
CACGGAGGCACGGAGGCACGGAGGAAGAGGGACAAGGAGATCCGGCGACTTCTCTCTGCCGTCAAACCGGCAAAGCGGATTCGCCAGATGTTCTTCACTTGGAGAAGGCAGGAGCAACAAGCCAATATCTCCATGGACTCGAAAAGAAGAAAACATTGCCAGAGCCGAAGCCGGTCGAAGGCCGGATTCAGATCTGGCAATCTCCTCTTTCCCTCTTCTCTGTGTCTCCGTGTCTCCAGCGCAGCGGGTGGTCAATCCGAGTATGCTCTATACTCATATTTTGGATTTGCGATTTTGGATTTTAGATCTTATGACCCAATGCGCTACGACGCCATTACGAAACGCCTGTGTTGCTGTAATAGACTATCGACCAGCTTCTTTGAAAAATCTGAAATCAGCAATCTGAAATCCAAAATGCGAGTACCCTCAGAATGTGATCGGCACGCGGCGTTCGCAGCTGTCGAGCGAGCAATCGGCCGCCACCGAGCCCGAAAGCACGACGTCGGTGTCGAAGAGCTGCAGGATGCTAGCGGGGATCTCGGGAGTCACCGGTCCGTGCAGCGCCAGGCGGATGATGAAGCGCTGCCACATGCTGTCTCCACAGCCGAATCCGTTCCACGAGGCGCGTTTCTTCGCGGCGGCGACATCCTTCGGTCCAATGGTGTAGGCGTTCCATGGCAGGCGCGCCCAATCCCCCGCCCCGCCGGCATCGGCGTACAGGCAGTTCTGACAGACCGTGATGGGAGTGAGCTTCACGTGCATGGTGCCCATGTTCAGGAAGGCGTCCAGGTCGTTGTCCACCTGCTGTCCGACGTTGGGCTCCACAAAGGCGATGTGCCCGCTCCAGCCAATGCCGCCGTAGCACATATCCGCCCCGCCAAGATCCTCCAGCATGGCGCTGTAGTCCTGGTACGTCTCATGGGTGGGGAAGTGAATCTGCTTCTCGGGCATGCGCAGCTCGGGGCGGATGCGATTGAAGAAGTCGCGCCACATCCAGTACTGGAAACCACCCCGCCAATCACGCGGCGCGGTGATCCCGTCCTGGTCGCAGTAGTCGTCCATATTGAAGGTGTGAACGTGGTGACAGGGAATGTTCAGCTCGTTGATCATTGCGGCTGCAAGCGCGTAGAGAGGGTTGGGCGCGGGTAGAATGACCACGTACTGCCGTCCCTCGTCGAGCGCGCGCTTGATGCCACTGACAATGTCCAGGATGAAACCGAAATTGAAGGCGCCGTCGTCCTCGATCACCCGAATTTTCAGGTTGTCCCGGGGAGACTTGACCACATCAGCGCGGGAGATGCCGCGCACGCGTTCGCATTCCTCGAAATCTTGGAAGGGCAGAAAGTCAGCAAGTCGGTTGGGGTTGAACTCAGCCATGGTCCATCGTCTCCTCGTGTGATCTAAAACCTGAAATCCGTCAGTCGTCAAGTCGAAACAATTTAAGATCGTCGAAATACACTTTGGTCTCGGGTCCGAATCCGGTCGGGATGATCATGGGCATGATCGATTTGACTGTCTTCCCATTGACCTTTTCGGGAACCGTCTGGGCGACTGCGATCGCAGTCCATTGGCCCGGATTGGGTACAAGGATGGTGGACACGGACGGAAGATTGTGGTCCTTGTCATCACGCATTGTCATGGCCAACTCGAAAGTGCCCGTGTCTTTCTGGCCCTTCGGCACGTACACGAAGCAGATCAGGCCATACTTTCCCGGGGTGACGGGCACGGACTGGACCGCTCCCCCGCGGCGCATGCCGTCGAAGCACACGCTCCAGCGGCCGGAATGCGCCATTTTGTCGGTGCGGTACATGGACCCCGTGGACCATTTGACCCACCAGATCCAATCCGTGGCCGCCTTTCCCTTTCCTTCCTCGAAGGAGGGATTCTTGTTCACAGTCGCACCGATGCCTTCCAGCACGGTGAGCATCATGCGCGCCTGCTCGCCGATGGGGGTCTCGTCCTTTGAGAGCGCGACAATTCTGGCGCGTAGCGCGGAGTCGGGGGCGCTGCGTGCAAGCATGCCGTAGACTCTCCACACGGTCACCGCCCCCCAGCTCTTTCCGGACAACGCTGGAAACCGATCGACATTCAGCGGATTCACCAGCACAGGGTGTTTCGGGAAGATCTCCAGCGCCAATTCGCGCCGCCGTTTCGCATAGCCTGAGAATCGCCCGATATCATCAAGCGCCTTGAGTGCGTCTGCTTCGTTCTCGAGGGTTTCCACTGTGGAATTGGCTTGGTAGGCATAGGCGCTTGTCTCGTAGTACTCGAATGCCTGCAACAGCAGTTCGGCCCGCGCCCGCTGCTTCGCGGTCTTGGTCTTGGCGACCGCGGTCTCGAGCAGGCGGCGGCTCTCGACGATATCCGTCTCGAGATCCACATCCGCGAGATAGCCGGGATGACTGAAGCTCAGATACTGTCCCCCCTTGCTGAACCAGGCGGACTCGAGCACGCGCCGTGTCCAAAAATCCTCCCACTTGGCATAGTAACTGGCGAGGAAGGGAGCGGCCTCGGCGCCGACGCAGCGTTCGTACCACTCCGCGAGCAGCACATCGACATCGGCGTTGGGATCCCATTGCAGCTTGAGGGAGATGTAGAGCTTGGGTCCCTCTCCCCAGTTGGGGTAGGCCTCGGCATAGAGCGCGCGCACGCCGTTCGCATGACCAAAGCGGTAGTAGTCGCCCATGCGGTGAAACCAGACGCGGGGCAGACAGTAGGGACTGCCGTAGATGTAGTCGTACCAGCCGAGCACGGGGCTCTTGGCGTGCCAGGCGCGGGTCGTGGCCTCGCCTTCCTTGCGCAGCTCGGGATCCGCCCATTTCATGCGGTCGTAGGTCATGTAGGGGATCAGGTGCGGGCTGACGTCCACCTTCGTCGGCGGCGCGGCCACTTCGCTGTAGGCGAGACACCCGAAAACCTTGCCTGGATGGGTCTGGCGAACCCCCTCGATCACCTGATTCGCCCAGGAAAAATACAGATCCGAATAGTCGTCGCGATTTAGAAAATTCTTCTTGCCTGAGAGCCATTTGATGCATTCGGGGCAGGCGCAATAGCCACTGCTGTCATTGGTGCCCAGGGAATAGGACGGGGCACCGGGATTCTGGGTGAAGAACGCATTGATGTTGCGCACCGCCTCGTCCACTAGGCCGGGGGCGGTGAAGCAGGGCTGCCAACCGTGCACAGTGTTCGTCTCGGGCAGGAAGCGTTCTGTCTGTCCCTTCTTGATGGGGAAGAACTCGGGGTGGTCCTCGGTGTAGGATTCGGGGGGGAAAAGACGGATCAAGTTGTGATGAAAACTTACCCGGCCGTGCATGCGGTTGCGCCGCGCCCACAGTGTCTGCGTCGTTCCGCGGAGTCCGCTGAACAAACGGGAGAAAAAGGCTGGCTCGCCGCGCACGGTCTGTGGTTTGATCACGATGGATTCCTGCGCTGGGACGTCGGTTCCAGACTCCCCGGGCAATAGCCAGCGCACCCCAACCCAGCGTTCAAGAGCATCGTAGACGCCAAACTCCGTGCCCCACGTGGTCGGGCCGCGGATCGACAGAAACCGGTCTCCGGGAAAGCAGAGGATAAACCCGTCATCATCAAGCCCGTCGAGAGGTTCTCCCGCAGGCGCCCCCGGCACCGTGCCAACGCAGATCGCATTGCCTGTCTGCGGCAACTCCCGGACGAGGGGCAGCTTTGCGCCAGTGGCCTCCTCCACGTGCGTCACTAGCGTCTCCGCCGCCGCGACCAGTGTATCCGGTGCGTCTGGCGCAATCACAACCGACGCCTTCGCCTGTCCCTTCTCCACCACCGCAAATTGGGCGAAACAGCCATACGCCATCATCGCCACGCACACACACCAGCGTCGAATCATCATGATTGTCCCCTTTTCACCACAAACAGAACTTCTTCTCCGTCCCCACCTTTTGCCTCAACCCCATAGGGTAGCCGATCAACTGAGGATTTCATCACCGCATGCAGCGGATCGGCGATTCGTGGGATTCGCGTCTCCAGACCGGGCTGTGTCTTCCGCTGCGCATAGACAGGACTGCAGAACTGTGCGGATCACGGGCCGTTCGCCCTCCGTGATATGCGGTTAGGAGCTCTGCGCAGGCGTGTCGAGGGTGATGACCTTGGCCTGTTCAAGGAGTCGCAGGCAGTTCAGTAGATAGGCGCTGGGCGTGGGCCCGCCGAAGTCGAGGCGTTGTCGGATTTCCTGGATTGTGCGATGCCCGTTGATCCAGGTCCAGACACGTTTGGCATCCGTGTTGTGCGAAGTCCGCAGGGCATTCAAGGCATCGTCGATCTTCTCGCCGAGGACAGCGCGTCCGGGGAATCTCCAGCGCAGACGGCGTGGCACGAGGTCAAGGTCGGAGGTGTCGTCTGTCGCGGCGACTGGATCCGAGGGGGCAGCGGGTGGTGTGCCGAGGGACTGCTGTGCGGATTGGGCTTCGCGCGCTGCGAACTCCGCAAGGTCGCCTGTCAGGACGGAGATGCGCTCGCGGAGTGTGGCG
>JAGLDW010000884.1 GCA_023145395.1 Lentisphaeria bacterium
GCTTCGACGCCTATCCGAATCTCAAGCACTTTGAGAGCAGCGAGAAACTGATCCGCAGTGGGGAAGTGGACGCGGTCATCGTCGCCACACCCCACTACGGGCACACCACCATCGGCGCCGACGCACTGCAGAACGGCATCCACACGCTGGTGGAGAAACCCATCAGTGTGCACAAGGCCGACGCAGAGCGCCTGATCGCCGCCCACGCCGACAAGAGCATCGTCTTCGCGGCGATGTTCAACCAGCGCACGGATCCCCACTACCAGAAGATCAAGCGGTTGATCGAGGACGGTGAACTGGGCACGATCCGACGGACCAACTGGATCGTCACCACCTGGTTCCGGACCGAAGCCTACTATCGGTCTGGCGGCTGGCGCGCCACCTGGGCCGGCGAGGGCGGCGGAGTGCTTCTCAACCAATGCCCCCACAACCTCGACCTGTTCCAGTGGCTCTGCGGCATGCCCGTCGCCATCACCTCCATCGGTTCCCTAGGCAAGTACCACGACATCGAGGTGGAGGACGACATCACCGCCATCTACGAATACGAGAACGGCGCCACAGGCGTGTTCGTCGCCACCACGGGCGAAGCGCCTGGCACGAACCGTTTGGAGATTGTGGGCGACCGAGGCAGACTCGTCAACGAAGACGGAAAACTGCTGTTCACACGCAACACTGTGCCTGCGGACGAGTACTCGAGAACCACGGACGAACGTTTCGGGAAACCCGAAGTATGGAATATCGAGATCCCCGTCAAGGGCAACGGTGACCAGCACCTTGGAATCCAGAAGAACTTCATCAACGCCATACTCGACGGCGCCGAACTGATCGCTCCAGCCGAGGAAGGCATCCGCTCGGTGGAACTGGCCAACGCCATGCTCTACTCCGCCCTCCTCGGCAAACGCGTCGAACTCCCCCTCGACAGCGCCGAGTTCGAAGTCCAACTGCAAAAGCTCATAGCCGAATCGCGCTTCGTGAAGAAGACTGATGAGACAACCGGCATGGATCTCAAGGGATCCTTTTAATCGAGATGGTTTGGTCGCCGGAGAAAATGACGCGCTGCGGGACTACATTCCAGGGTATGTCATACGTATCTGACGCTGTACCGGAACACACCGATGATTCAGAAATGTCCGCACTGCCAAAACGACGTGATTTTCAGCCGGGACATCTGTCCGGCTTGCGGATACATCGTCAAGGACGAGGAACGGCTTGATTCCTCCTACACGGGCGCCAAGGAGGAGATGCGCCTGCACCCGGTGTACACGCGCGAGATGGAACGGCGCATGACCGAGACGCAGAAGCGCGGGCGCACGCTCGCCGGCTTGGTCATTCTGATGCTTCTCTCCCCCACTCTCGCCTACAACGTCGTGCGGGTCATGGTGCTGAAGCCTCAGTTCTGGCCGCTCGTCGCCCTGCTTGTCGTGGCCACGTTGATGCACAAGTTCTGGCAGGGGGTGCGCTGGGCCTGGTGGGGTGCGCTGCTGGGGTGTGCGATCGTGGGAGGCGGCGCACTCGCCCAGCTAATACGACTTGTGATTGCGGGTCTGGCGCAGGACCCCGTCACCCTGCTCTTCTGCATGGTCTACGGCATCCTGCTTCCCTGGTGTGCCTGGATTCTCTGGCACAGTCACAATCTGCACGATTTCCTCAAATACCAGCGCAAAGTTCTTCGCGATTGAGAGTCTCTGGAACGCTCGTGGTCGTCAACGACAGGGGTGCATAGTCATGGATATTGCAGCACATGATTTCAACGGCGCCTACATGGGTGGTTGTCTCGACCGCATCGCCTTTCCTCTGGGCGGCATCGGAACTGGCATGCTCGCCCTGGAGGGGACGGGCGCCTGGTCCCACGTTTCCCTCCGTCATCACCCCCAAGTGTTCAACCAGCCAAAGGTCTTCTCCGCGCTCTGTGTAAAGGGCGTCTCCACGCCACGTGTTCTCGAAGGTCCCGTCCCAACCTGGAAGACCTTTGGGTCCCCGGGCACCGGAAATGGCGGTTCGGTTCAAACCTCCGGATTCCCACGCTTCCGGGAATGCTCTTTCGAAGCCCGTTTTCCCTTCGCAACCATCTCGCTGGCGGATCCGGACATGCCCGTCGAAGTGGAGTTCACGGGGTGGAGTCCCTTCACGCCCGGTGACGCGGACAACAGCAGCATGCCCGTCGCCGCTCTAGAGTTCACCTTCCACAACCCGACCGCCGCCGATATCGAGGCCGTCTACTCGCTGCACGCCGAAAATTTCATGTCCCTTGGCCAGGGCGGCGCAAGACAAATGCCCGTCGCCGATGGCTTCGCGCTTGTCCAGGATGGAACGGACGAAGAGCCCTGGCGCCAGGGCGCCTTCGCAGCGACCGCCCCCGGGGAGAATCCCGATGTCGATTGCGCCTGGTTCCGTGGTGGTTGGTACGACCCCATGACCATGATCTGGAAGACCATCGCCGCAGGCGAGACCCTCTCCCGCCCGCCTCATGCGGATGGGGATCCGGGGAAGGGCGCCAGCCTGTACATCCCCTTCCAGCTCGAGGCGGGAGCGGAGCGGACCATCCGGATTCTGCTCTCCTGGTATGTCCCGAAAAGCAGTTTGCGCAACGGGGGTGATTGCCGCTGCGAGGACAACGACCCCTGCTTGGATGGAAAAGCCACGCACGAGCCCTGGTACGCTGGACGCTTCGATGATCTCGATGCAGTGATCAGCCACTGGACGGAGCACTGCGATTCCCTTCGGCAAGCCTCGGCACGCTTTCGCGACTGCTTCTACGATACCACGTTGCCCCCCGAGGTGGTCGAAGCCGTGGCCGCCAACCTCACCATCCTCAAATCCCCCACCTGTCTACGGCAGAAGGATGGAAGACTCTGGTGCTGGGAGGGATGCTGCGACGAGGTGGGCTGCTGCAACGGCACCTGCACCCACGTCTGGAACTACGCCCAGGCGCTCTGCCACCTCTTCCCCGAACTCGAACGCACGCTGCGTGAAACCGAATTCACCGTCTCGCAGGACGAGCGCGGGCACCAAGCGTTCCGCTCCTCCCTGCCCATCCGCCCCACAGAGCACACCTTCCACGCCGCCTCCGACGGACAACTCGGCGGCATTATGAAGGCCTACCGCGACTGGCGAATCAGCGGTGACAGCGAATGGATCCGTGCCCTCTGGCCCCGGATTCGCAAGAGCCTCGACTACTGCATTGAGACCTGGGATCCTGATCACAAGGGTGTGTTGGTCGAACCGCATCACAACACCTACGACATCGAGTTCTGGGGTGCCGACGGCATGTGCAGCAGCTTCTACATCGGAGCGCTCCAAGCCGCCAAGGCCATCGGCGAGACCCTCGAAGACGATGTCACTCTCTACACCCAGCTCTACGCGGCTGGACGCGAGTACATGGAATCGATGCTCTTCGACGGCGAGTATTTCATCCAGAAGATCCAGTGGGAGGGATTGCGCGCGGCCTCTCCAACCGAAGACAAGATGGGAATCCGTCTATCCTACTCCCCCGAGGCTCAGGAACTGCTGGAGCAGGAGGGACCCAAGTACCAGTATGGCACAGGCTGTCTGTCCGATGGCGTGCTCGGCGCCTGGATGGCCGCCATGGCAGGACTTGACGACATTCTCGCCCCTGCCAAGGTCAGCAGTCATCTCTGCGCCGTGCACCGCTACAATCTGCGCAGCGATCTGTCGGACCATATCAATCCGCAGCGTCCGACCTTTGCCGTGGGCGACGAGGGCGGACTGCTTCTCTGCTCCTGGCCAAAGGGAGGTCAACTCTCCCTCCCCTTCGTCTACAGCAACGAAGTCTGGACCGGCATCGAATATCAGGTCGCCAGCCACCTCATGCTCTGTGGCGAGGTGGATAGGGCATTGGAGATCGTCCGGCTCTGCCGCCTGCGCTACGACGGGCAAGTGCGCAACCCCTTCGACGAATACGAATGCGGGCATTGGTACGCACGGGCGATGAGTTCCTACGGCATGCTTGCGTCCCTCTCCGGAGCACGCTACGACGCGGTCACCCGCACGCTGCACCTCAAACCCATGGTGGAGGGCGACTTCCGCGCCTTCCTCTGCACCGCCACCGGCTACGGAACAGTGGGTGTCGAAGACGGAAAAACCTTCCTGGACGTGGTCTCCGGACACATCGACGTCGATACGTTCGACGTCAAGTAGACACGGACGAGTAGTAGCATACACAATCAAAGCCGCTGTCTGCCCACGCCCCCATCCCGGCCCGCGTTGCAGCGGGATGGGATAGGAGGAGGGGGAGGAATGACGCCCTGCTGGTTCGTCGGAACCAATCTTTCGCTCCACCGGCGCAAGGCCGGTGTGACCCGAATGAGGTTAAACTTAAGCAGCCTCCCGCCTTCACTGAACCCCCGGGGATCAGTGCGACACCCTGAAACTTGAACTTCGAACACTGAGTTCCCGACAAAGCTCCCGACAAAGCTTGCGACAAAGAGGAAGAAGCTTTCTTTGTCGTGAGCTTTGTCGCAAGCTTTGTCGAATGGTCTGAGCCCCTTGAACGGCTTAA
>JAGLDW010000885.1 GCA_023145395.1 Lentisphaeria bacterium
CCACTCGACCCATCCATCGCTGATCCACGAAAATCCGCTCCTGCTCCAAATCGATTTCATAAGCCTTGTTTGGCATGGATCGTCTCCGGGTTAACACCCTCATCAACCGCCGGCCAGCTCCCCACAGCAGTTGCGGCATTGGCAAGCCTTGGCGGCCTTGCAAACCATGCCCTCGTGACATTCGATCGGATCCACCGTTTTGTCGCAGATCTGCATGGGCTCACAGTGGGAAACGAAGCCGTTGAAATCCGTGGGGCAATCGGCGTCGGTTGTGCACTGGCAACCCAAGACATCACCATCATCGTCCCGGTAAATCCAAGCACAGGAGGCCGTGGCCTCGCAGTGGCTCTGCTCTTCACAACCCTGCACCCAGGTATAGTCGCACTGCCAGGTGGCCGGGCAATCCTGGGCGTCACGGCAACCCAAGTGACAATAATTGTTGCCGTCCATGTCCTCCAAGCAAACGCCCTTCTCGCCATAACCATAGCCCTCCGCCGTGAAGTCGCACTCCTCATGGGCATCTTCCGCGCAAGACGCACAGACCGGCTCTACGGCGGTGTAGCACTCACCCTCCTCGGACTGTTCCGGGCAGGGGTAGCCGTCCTCCGTGGGCCAACCACAGCAGACCTGGTTGCGGGCACAGGCGATGGCCACATCGCCACGCTCGTAGCAGGGAATCTTCTCGCAAAAGCCATTGTCGCAAACGGAAACCTGCGAGCAATCTTCAAACTCGGGATCGCAGAGACAACCGCCGCTGCCCGGATCGTTGCAACAGTCCATCTCGTCGCAACTGATCTCGCCACCGCTGCAGGAACAACGATAACCGCTGGTGCAATCCTCAACGATGCCGTTGTTGGCCGTGCGGCAGCCCGTCATGCAGTCGTGGGTGCGCTGATCACAGTAGCCGTAGGAATTGGCCACCGGCGGGTCCAACAAACATTCGGAATGCAAAACGCAACCATCGGGCCGACAGCGACCGGTCGAATTGTCGTCACACCATTCCTGGACGGGGCTCAAACAACACATCAAGTCACTGCCGTAGGTGCTGCAATCGCCGTCCGAGTCACAGGGATCGCCGCAGTGCCCGGTGTAGTGGCATTTCTTGCCCGCGGCGCAGTTGGTGTCCGAAATGCACTTGGTCACGCAGGTGCCGGTGGTCAGATTGCAGACCTTGTTCGAGGCGCAGTCGTCATCCGAGTAACAAATAAA
>JAGLDW010000886.1 GCA_023145395.1 Lentisphaeria bacterium
CGAAGCAAGAGTGACACCCTAACTAAAAAGAAAAACCGACGGCCCGCGTGTGTGCGCGGACCGCCGGTCTTGTCATATCACCGTTCTCGGCAGATTAGCCGAGGTCGAAGGGGGAGACGTAGTCGCCCTTTGCGGCGCGGAGTGCATCGAGGCGCTCGCGCTGGGTCTTCATCTCGGCCTTCATGGTCTCGGGGGTGTCCGTGACCTTGGTGGTGTAGATGTCGTCCATGCGGTCGAGTTTGCCCAGCAGTTCAGGGATGTTGACACGGAACTGGAAGGCATAGTCTTCCTTGTTGTAGTCCTCGTTCCGAACTTCCTTGAAGAGTCTGGCCAGATCTTCGTACTTCGGGATCATGCCGTAGCCGGCGTCGATGGCATCGACTTCGCCGTGAATACGCAGTTCCATCCACTTGATCCAGACAGCCTTGTCGAGCTTGCCGTTGGCGTACTCGCCGTCCTTCTTGAGGAAGTAGTTGGTGCCGAAAACCTTCGGGCGCTCGATGTCCTTGGCGAAGTCCAGGTTGTTCTGGATGTAGCGGCCGACGGACATGGAGAGGAAGTCCATGTTGGACATGACATTCCACTTGCGCTCGCCTTCGGCGCCGATGGTGGCGGCGGTGGTCTCGGACTCGAGCATCGCGCCCATGGTGCAGACGCCGTGCTCCCAGCTGTAGGCTTCGCGGACAGGGGCGTTGGTGTCGCTGTCACGACCGCCGTAGATGATGCCGCCCATGGCCACGCCCTCGGGCGTGTCCCAGTTGGGATCCTTGTTGTCAAGATCCTCGATGCGGATGGTGTAGCGGGCGTTCTTGTGGCTGCAGCTCGCGACCTTGCCATCCGGGCCTTCCATGCCTTCGGTCCATTCGGCGGACGCATAGTTGGCGCCTTCGGTGGGGATGTCTTGGCCCATGCCCTGCCAGTAGGGTTCGCCGTCCTTCATGAGCACGTTTCCGAAAATCATCTCGCCGGGGGCGTGCAGCACGTCCCAGATCACCGGATCGTCCTTGGAGTTGACATCGGTGATGATGCCGAAGATGCCGCCCTCGACATTGACCGCGCGGAACTCGTTGTCAATGACCTTGAAGTAGGCGAGGTCGTCGCCGACGATGTTCTCGCCGGGGATCATGGCCGTGGAGGTCTTGCCGCAGGCGGACGGGTAGGCGCCGCCCACATAGGTCTTGCGGCCATTGGGGCCATTGACGCGCATGATGAACATGTGCTCGGCCAGCCAGCCTTCCTTGTCCGCCTTGCGGATGGCGAGGCGGAGGGAGAGCTT
>JAGLDW010000887.1 GCA_023145395.1 Lentisphaeria bacterium
TTCTTCGTGTAGTCCATGTAGACGCGGTTGAGGTCGATGTTCTTGGCCGTGTTGCGCTCGGTCATTTCACCGGTGGCGTGCAGGTACTTGAAGAACTCGAAGCTCGGGTCCGCGGCGCTCTGGCGCTTGAACTCCTCATAGCCACCGCGATAGAGCAGATCCTCGGAATGGACGACATAGGCGCTGTCGGTGATCTGCAGGCAGGGGATGGAGAAACTGCTGCCGGTTGTGCCGAGGCAGAAGAAGCGGACAAACATGATGCGGCCCTTGTAGGAACCGCGCTGGAGATCGTCCATCTCCTTGACGCCGGCCTCTCGCTCCATCTGGTTCAGGTTCTTGTCCAGCTCCACGTCGGCGGGCACGAGGTACTTGGTGACCTCCTTCTTGCGGGCCTGGTCGTAGTAGTTGTCGAAGTGGACTGTGTGTCCATTGGTGGAGAGCTGCAGCTCTTCGAGTCCGTCGATGGCGCGCATGCGGCAGAAGGCGGAGTCGGCGGCGCTGTCATCACCGACGAAGACGGATGCGGGATCCACCAGCTCGATGGCGTTTGCCACGAACTCGTTCACCTGCGCATTGTCGATCACCATCAGCTTGTTGTAGCTGGCGGCATCCATTTTGGCTTGGAGGAGGGCGCTGTACTGACTCATTCTTGGTCTCCTGTTTGGGGTGTTCCTCACCCGCGTTCTACTCTTCAGATGCTGGTCACTTCGAATCTCTTGCATGTTGCTCGTTGGACCATGCAAGCTCTGCTTTGTTCGGTCGGTCGGGCACTGTCATGGCATGGCACCCTCAGGAAAGCTCGCTTCCCGTCAACTGCCGATACGCCTCCAGGTACTTCTCACGAGTCTTGAACACGATTTCATCGGGAATATCGGGGGCGGGAGGCGTCTTGTTGAAGTTCACGTCCTCGAGCCAGTCCCGGACAAACTGCTTGTCGAGACTTGGAGGGTTGCTGCCGGTGGCGTATTGCTCCGCAGGCCAGAAGCGGCTGGAGTCGGGGGTGAGGACTTCGTCGATGAGGATCATAGTGCCATCGGCGAATCCGAACTCGAACTTGGTGTCGGCGATGATGATGTTCTTGGCGGCCGCGAAGTCACGGGCCGCCGTGTAGATGCGCAGCGTGTAGTCGCGCAACTGCGCCGCCACGTCGGCGCCGCAGGTCTCGACGGTCTGCTCGTAGGTGATGTTTTCGTCATGCTCGCCAAACTCCGCCTTGGAGGAGGGTGTGAAGATGGGAGCGTCGAGTTTGTCGGCCTGGACGTATCCGGCGCGGAGAGGGATGCCGCAGACCATGCCGCTCTTCTGGTATTCCTTCCAACCGGATCCCACGAGATAACCGCGGGCGATGCATTCCACGTCGATGTTCTCGGCCTTCGTCACGAGCATGGAGCGCCCGGCCAGGTCGTTGGCCACAGCCTGCGCCTCGACGGGATAGTCGGCGGGATCCATGCTGATCAGGTGGTTGGGCATCCAGTCGAGAAGCTCGAACCAGAACTTGGAGATGCCAGTCAACACCTTGCCCTTGTCGGGGATGCCGTTGGGCATGACGCAGTCGAAGGCGCTGAGGCGGTCGCTTGCCACAAGCAAAAGAGAGTCGCCCAGATCGTAGATGTCGCGCACTTTCCCGCGACGGGGCTCAGGCAGACCGGGGATCTCGCTCTGCAGAAGTGCTTTGTTACGGTCGTATCTCATCGTGGCTGTCCTTCCCGTCTGGGTCTCGGCTTGCCGCGCCCACTATGGAGTCCAACACCTCCGTGCCTTCGTTCCCGAAAACGCGGGGAATCCATACTATAGCTCTAACTCTTCCGAGACGCTACAAATTCTTTCCGCATGTTTGAACATGACGTTCAAAAGCGGAAAAAACTACAGGAATCCTTCGGGGCGCCGCCCAATGACAGGAATATTCCTCCCTGCGAACTCCGCGAAACCCTGTCCCATGGAGGGCGAGGCTCCC
>JAGLDW010000888.1 GCA_023145395.1 Lentisphaeria bacterium
GATTCCGGATTTTTGCGCCACGAGCCGAACAAGGTTCGCGGTGGGCACTGGAGGGCCGTGTCCCCGCGGCCATCCGTGTCCGCAAGGACGCGAACGGTCCATGGGGCACGGCGGTTGAGGGCAACACGCCCTCCAGGATTTGCGGAGTCCGCAACGAGGCGGCTCACGGGCCGTTCGCCCTCCAGGAAGAGCACGGCCGCTGGGGACAGCAGCCCTCCAAGGAAGGAAGCACGGCCACTCACAGGCCGTTAGTGCGTGATTTCCGCTCTAGCATTTGCTTGTAGAAGGCTTCGAGGGCGGGTCCGACGAGGGCGGTGTCGAAGTGATCCACTGCGTGTTTTCGGGCGCGTTCGCCCATGGCTTTGCGACGGTCGGGATCGCGAATGAGTTGGAGCCAGGCGTCGGCGAGTGGTTCCACTTCGAGCTGGGCGTTGAGTCCGACGTCTCCGTGCGGCACGATGTCGGGGAGCATGCCGAAATCGGAGGTGACGCAGGGCTTGCCGAGCGCCATGGCCTCTCGGACGGCGCGCGCGGTGCCGTCGAAACCCGGCACGAGCAGGGAGAAGATGTCCAGACTGGCGAGGATGTCGTCGTAGTCGTCGATGCGGTAGCCAGTGAGAATCACCCGGTCGGAGATTCCGAGTTCGCGCATGGGGTCCAGCACGGTCTCCTGTATCTGACTGGAGCGACCAATGACCACAAAACGCGCTTCGGGCTCCTGCTCGAGCACTTGTTTGGCGGCGGTAAGGAAGACATCCATTTTCCGGTATTTCTGGAATCGTGCCACGATGCCGACGACGGGTGCGGAGGCGGGGATTCCGAGTTCCGCTCGCATGTCCCGGAACGTGCGGTCGGGGCGGAAGCGTTTCAGATCGACGGTCATGGGTTGAACTCCCATGGTGTCGCGGTCGAGCCCGAAGGTCTCGCAGTACTCGGATCGAAACCCTTCGGTGAATGTCAGTCCAGCATCCATGAGGTGTCGCACAAGGAGTCGGTTCGTGAACGTGTTTTTGATGACCGCGCGTTTGTGAAAGGTGCGGACAAGCAGTGGGCGGTCGCGCAGGAGCATACGCATGAAAACCGCGCTGAACGAATGATCGTAGGTCAGGTGCATATGGACGACGTCGAATGCCTCCGCCTTGACGAAGCGGGGCAGCGTCACGGTGTCGCGCAGCGACCGAAAAACAGGAAAATGACGATCCAGGGCGAAGCGAGTGGTCGCATTGACCCCGTATTCGACCACCTTTTGCGATACCGACTCGGCGTCTTCAAACTCGTCGCGCGTGTGGGCGAACAGGACTTCATGACCAAGGTCTTGAAGCCCTCGGCACATTTGCAGAACGGGCTCTGCGGGGCCGGTCCATTTCCAGTCGCTGTAGAGATGGAGAATTTTCATATTTACATTTCGGATTTCAGATTGTTGATTTCAAATTATTCCAAATGGCGTCGTAACGCGTTGATTCATAAGATCTAAAATTATAAATCGCAAATCCAAAATGTGAGTTCATGGTGTCTCCGTGCCCCAGTCTGGGAAGTCGGGGAGCAGGTCGTGCGCCAGCCTTGTGGGTACGCCTGCATAGGTGGCGTAGGACAAGAGGAATCGACATGCCTCGCGCGGTGTCATGTACCGGTGGAGGTTTTCAAAAAGTTGTTCGAAACCCCGTGCACGCTGTGCGCGCAGGAGGGGACTTCGGGGGAAACGCATCCCGTCAAAATCCACGAGGCGAAGCGTGAGAGGGCATCCGCCGCTGACAAAGTTCGCGGGTTTGAGATCGCCGTGATCCACCCGCGCGGCGTGCAGCAATCCGATGATCTGGCCCGCGGCTTCGATCATGCGGCGGCGACGTTGCCAGTCGGCGCCCTCCCGCATCTCGTCCATGAGCGTCTTTTCGCCCACATCTTCGAGGATTTGGAATCCGCGTCCATCGTTGTGTTTGAGCCAGGCCAGAGAAGCTGCTGCGGGGACCAGTCGAGTGTGCAGGCGATGGGCGGCGAACCAGGAACGCGCATCCGAACGGAACGATCCCCACGGACCCGGACAGACGAACTCCTTCACAAGGAACGTCTCGTCGTCCATGCGGACTCGTGACAGACATCGTTTGACATCGCGCTTCACCACATCCGTTTCGTTCTCCATATTGCGGAGATGTTGTGCCACCGCCTCTTCCGCCTGCTCTAGCGGGAAGGGTTTGTGGAGCAGCCACCGTCCCTCGTCCGTCCGTCGTTCCTCGCAGATGCTGCTGGCGCCGGACAGCCGTTTGCGGATACCCGGCCAGCGGTGGCGAAACGCATCGAGCCCGTGCAGATGGGCCGTGTGCAGCGTTTTTTCAGCCTCGGTTTGGGTCACGCCGACGAGCGAGGCCCGGGCAAGCATCCTGGCTTCGTCAAGGCGCAATTTGGGGCGTAGCACCACAGTCAGACGCAGGCGGTCGAGCACAGCGGACTTGCTGTCGCTTCCGCAGTGCACACCGAGCACATCGACAAGCATTGCTTTCGGCGCATTGCCATCAAGTTCCGTCACGAGCACATTCCCCGGGTGGAAGTCACGGTGCTTGACTCCAGCGCGAGCCATGGACTCCAGCAACGTCGCGATAGCGGCAAGCAATGCCGGGCGCAAATGGGGGTCACGGCGCGCTGTCTCCCAACAGTCGTCCAGATCGCGGGAAGGCTCGACGGCCGCAGTCACCACTACGCTATCCGCCCCTCTTCGTGCCCAGGCGAGATGGGGGACCACGGGTACGCCCGCATTCTCCAGAGCCCGTCCAGACTCGAATTCGAGGCGACCGTTGCAGTGGAGCATGCCCCGCACCCAGCTTGTGAAGCGGTCCCCACGCGTGTGCTTGAGAAAATAGCTGTCGCCATCGATGTTCACCCGGTAGACCGTCCTCCGCCAGTTGCGCTTCACGGGTACGGCTTCGACTCCGTGCAAGGGCTTCGCCAGCGCTTGAAGCGTCGCCGACGCTCCCGGGCGCATGGTCCAGGAGAAGGCGGAGAAGTCGAGAGGGGCACTTGCGGGCTTGTTTCCGGTCGAAGACATTAGGGCATCTCCCCGAGCTTCCGGGAAACGCAGGCCGCTGCGCAGCTCTGCAGCACGCCTTCGATTTGGGAGACATAGTCCGCAAAGGGGTGGTTTCCCGCTGCCCTGCGTCCCTTGGCGCCGAAACGCTCTCGCAAATCGGGGTCGCGCGCGAGCGCGGTGATCTCCCTCCCCCAGTGTTCGTCCGCGTCTGGCGACACCACATCCAGCACCAGTCCCCCGCCTTCCGCACGGACGATCTCCGCCACGCCGGCGCGGTCGCTCACGAGGACGGGCTTGCCACAGCTCATCGCCTCGAGCACCACGTTCGCGAACGAGTCGTAGAATGTGGGATGGACAAGGATGTCCGCTGCGGCGTAGGCTCGCTCCACATCGTGCATGGTGGGTTGCCAGACCAGCCATGGCGCGTGAAAACGGGGGGGACGTTTGCCCACCACCACCAGACGCATGCCTGCGTCCTCCTGGTGCAGCCGAGTGCAGACGCGGTGGAGAAGCGCGGCATTCTTCAGCCGCAGATCGCTCGCCACAAAAAGCAGAACCGTGCCGTCAACTGGCACATTCCACTGCTGACGCAGTTCGTTGCGCGTCGTCACGTCCTGGTCGGGGGCGAAGCGCTCCGTGTCGACGCTGTTGTAGAGCACTTGGACCCGTTCGTCGGGAATGCCGGCACGGGAGAGCTGTTCCGCGATGAAGTTGGAGATGGGCAGATACAACGCCCTGGGATTGCGCAGAATTTCTTCTTCCGAACGGATTTCCGAGCGATGCTTCTTCTTGAACCGGTGCTCGAGACGCTTGTACCACCGCAGCCAGGGAGGTGCGCTCATCAGCGCGTATTTGAGGAACTCCCGGTGCACGCCTCCACCGACGCGATGCACGTCGGCGGCGCGGTAGAAGCCCCAGTCGATGGTCAGGTCGGGCTTGAGGCGCCGTTCAAGCGCCGCGGCAGTTTCCAGTCCCTGGTGGACCTGGACATGTTCCTGCTCGTCCACTTCGTCGGCGCAGACATGGACCTCGTGCTTGCGCCTGCCCAGTTCCTCGCACAGGCTCACAGCATCGTTCTCGGCGCCGGCGCCAACGATGCGAAAGCGTTCTGTGAAGAGCAGAAGTCTCATACGGGTCCCGTCCAGGCGTCTTGAGCTGCAGATTTCCGGTACTGTACAGCCAAAGGGGCGCCTCGTCTGCGCGGCGCCGCGAGGAAGAGCGCCAGATCAGGTCACCGGTGCGGACTTCGCGGCCAGCGCGTCCAGCTCGGGCATGCGGATGCGAACCGAGACCACAGAGTGCTTTGTCGGTCCATCGTCGTATTTGATGTAGGTAGTGGTCAGCAGCGAGTCGTCGGGCAGTCGTTCAAGTCCGGGGTAGCCGCAGTCATTGCCCGCGAAACTGTGGAGAAGTTTGACCCGGTATTGCCCGGGGCGGTTTTGGACGATGTCCTCGTACGTGCCCACCCAGGCGACAAAATGTCCACGCGTCGGGGAGTTTGGCGCCATGTCGCGGAAGCAGACGAAGAGGCGCCCGTCGTCGGTGTACTTGGCCGCATGCCGGTCGCCGCTCAGTCCCCATGGCGTGTAGACTGGATCAGTCCAGGTATCCCCTTCGTTGTCGGAGAACATCATCAGACTGCAGCCTGTGTGGGTGTTTTCGCGCATCAGGCAGCAGAATTGCCCGCTGTCGGGTGCCCGGAACACACACGGCTCGCAGGGGTTGCAGTCCTGCCTGACCGCCGCGAGCGCGGGTGTCCCCCAAGTGAGTCCGCCGTCCTTTGAGATTGTCTGCCAGACTTGCAGGATGTCGCGATCGACATCCCCGGCGCGGCGATGATACATGCCAAGGTAGCTCCCGTCTCTGCGCCGGATCACGCTGGAGAAGGCCATGACGCATGGCATGCCCAGGCTGCGCACGGGCGCCCAGGTCTGTCCCTCGTCCTCGCTGTAGGTCTGGCTCATGCCTGGCTGGGCCGAGAAGATGAAGAGGCGCGCGGTCCCCTGTGGGTCCACCATTCTGTAGATGCTAGGGCAGTTGACAGTGCTCGTCCAGTCCTTGGGAGTGTCGATCTGCGTCCAAGTCCGTCCTTCATCATCGCTGCGCGCCATGGGCCCGGCCGGGCCGCCGTGCCCGATCGACCAGACGGCGTAGATTGTCCGGCCGTCCGGCAAAAGCACGGTGGTGGGGTGTCCCTGGTAGATCTCCTCCGTGCCACGTGCCACGATGCTGTGGAGTGACCGGTCCTGCGAGATGTCGATCAGCGGAAGATTGGGGGTGGTCTGCATGAAACTCCCTTTCCGAGTCTGGGGCGCGTGTGATTCCGGACCCGCTTCTTCACCCCGCCGCCAGAGTGACGACGGAACTGTGTGTCGAGTATGTTGCAGACGCGTGCTGAATGCAAGCGATGGCAGTTCGCCTCAGGCATGGCTCGCGGGGACGCGAACGGTCCAGGGAAACGGATTTGCGGGCTTCGCACTCGCTTTCCCTCATGTCTTCCGAAACTCCCCCGAACCGACCGCTTCTGACCTGCAATCATGTTTCAACATATGAATTGTCAGTGAATTCGACTATTTTCGATCGAAAAAACTTGTCTGCGGAACTTTCTTGCATATACTGATTTTATGTCATTTTGATTCGGTGTAGACGTAGTATAAACAACACGTAAAGGATGCTGTCATGAAAAACAGAGAGAACAGACGATTCACCCTGATTGAGCTTCTGGTCGTGATCGCCATCATCGCGATTCTGGCCTCCATGCTTCTGCCGGCCTTGCGGCAGGCCCGCGAGAAGGCGCGTGCCATCAGTTGCACCAATCAACTCAAACAGCTTACGCTGGGCTGCCGGATGTACGCGGACGACAACAACGAATACACGACCTCGTTCTACTACTTGAATGGTAGTGCCAATGTTTGGCCAGGAGGAGGATCGACTCGGGGCGTAATGTGGATGTATCAGATCTACCCGTATATCAACACCACAGAGGTGTTTAACTGCCCTAGTTCCTATCGCCCGGGGAGCCCCGACAAGTTCGAGTGGAACGGCAACTACACGGGTGCCATCCAGTACGGGCACACCCGCTACATGAGTGGCTGGAAAGGCATGTCGCTTCCGCTTATCAAGCAACCTACGGAAGTCGTCCAACTGGTGGACACCACCTACAAGGCGGGGGCAAGTGCTCTCTCGTACGTGAGCTACTACAACGGGAATGATAGGACCTACGTCCCCGGGCGACACACCAACAGCGCCAATCTTGGCTTCGCGGACGGGCATGTCAGTTCCTACCGGGCTGCCCGAGTCCAGGGCGCGAACAGATATGCCTTGCCTATCCTTTGGCTCGAGACCGGATACATCTACTAGATCTGGTTGGCCGATCCGTGCGGACGGGTCAAACTTGATTCCACAGGTGCCGACAAAGAGCAAAAGCTCTTTGTCGGCACCTTTTTTCTCGCTGCTTCCAGAGTAGAGTGAACCTTTCATAGCCCGTTTCCCGGGCACACTTTGCACACAGTTTTGAAACCGGACACCATGGAAACTCGTCACACGCTTCCCGAGCTGCTCGCCCCCGCAGGGGACTGGACCTGCCTGCAGGCCGCCACCGACGCCGGTGCGGACGCTGTGTATCTGGGTGTCGAGGGACTGAACATGCGGGCCACGGCCCGCAATTTCACCTGCGACAATTTGCCGGAGATCTCCCGGCACTGCCGCCAGGCTGGTCTGCGGGTCTATCTCACGCTCAACACCATCGTGTTCACGGACGAGATCGAGCAGGCGCGGGAGACCCTTTCCGCCGCCTGCGGGAATGTGGATGCGGTCATCTGCTGGGATCCCGCCGTGCTCGCGCTCTGCCGGGAGTTGTCACTACCCTTCCACATTTCCACCCAGGCATCCATCGCGAATGTGGAGTCCGCTCGCTTCTACAAGAGTCTCGGCGCGGAGCGCATCGTGCCGGCACGGGAATGCACGTTGGAGGAGGTGGCGCGTATCCGCCGCGAGACGGGGATCGAGGTGGAGCTATTTGTTCATGGCGCCATGTGTGTCAATTTCAGTGGACGCTGCTTTCTCAGCCAGGACGTCTTCGGCAAATCCGGCAACCGGGGTGAGTGTGTACAGCCGTGTCGGCGGGAGTATTTCATCAAAGAGGTTGAGGATGGCGACGAGTACATCGTCGGCAAGGACTATGTGATGAGTGCGCGTGATGTGTGCACCCTTCCCTTCCTGGAGCAACTCGTCGAGATGGGGATTGACTCGCTGAAAATCGAGGGACGCAACCGCAACCCCGAGTACGTGGACACAGTGGTTCGCTGCTATCGACGCGCGTTGGACGCCTGCGCCGCAGGACAATTCGACGAGGCGTTGAAGACGGAGTTGATGGGAAGGTTGGAGGGTGTTTTCAACAGAAACTTCTCCGAGGGATTCTATCACGGACGTCCCATTGCGGAGTTCGCGGAATCCCGCGGCAGCCAGGCGGAGTTCCGCAAGGAGCTTGTTGGCGTGGTGAGCAACTACTATGCCCGCATTGGAGTCGTCGAGATCACGGTGCAGAGCAATGCCTTTCGCCCTGGTGACGAGATGATGATCCAGGGACCCACCACCGGCGTTCTGCGTTTCCGGCCGGTCGAGATCCGAGTGAACGGAAAAACCGTCGATGCCGCGCCGCGCGGAGTCGTCACTCTGCGCCTCGACGAGAAGGTTCGCCGTGGCGACAAGGTCTTTATCCGAGTCTCTCGAGAGGGAAAGCGCGCCGGCGAGTGAGGGTGTCCCCGCTGTGGGGAGGGGACTTGAGATCTCCGCCAGACTGGTGCCCGACTTGCCGCTCCCTCCCCGTGACACTACACTTGAATGATGCACTGTGTGTTGCGACTCAACACATGCCCGAATGAAATGCCTCCGATACGACAAAAGCGATGAGCGTATGCCAAGCGAACAAGGAATTCAGAGGAAGCTGCACGCGTTTGTGCAGCGCAAGCACCGCTTCTTCGCCGGCCGAGGCGTAGTCTGGATGTTGCTGGCCTGCCTGCTCGCCCTCTTCGCGGCGGCGGTGCTGGACACGCGTTGCGAGTTTTCGCCTGTGCTCCGCTGGTGTCTTTTCGGCGGTCTCGTCGGTTTGGGAACCGCAGTTCTCGCCTTCCGCTTTCTAGTGCCCATGCTGCGATTTCGCGAACATGCGGCGATCGTGGAGATCGAGGAGAACCGCCGGGACCTCGGTCAGCTTGTCAGGACCTCTGTGGAGCTTCGGGACCGGGAACGGGCCGAGGCCATGGGTTTCTCCCCCGCCCTGGCGCAGGAATTGGTCAAGCAGGCAGACGAGACGCTTGGCAAGGCGGAGCTGAGCGCGCTGGTGCCCTGGCGCCGCGTGGGCAAGGTGGCCGCCGCCGTCGCATTTGTGCTCGTCGCCTTCTTGCTCACCGCTGTTTTCTGGCCCGACTTCCGCGTCGGGGCGCAACGCCTCGTTTTCCCCGCCACTCCCCTCGCCTACACGACGTTCGACATCGACACGAGCGGCGAGACGTTCGAACGAGGGCAGACGGTGCGGGTTCGCGTAGCCACTGCTGGTCGCCCTGTCTCCGAGGCCGAGCTGCAATGTCGCCCGCTGGATGATGGCGAATGGCGTGCACTTCCCATGGCACGCGGGGAGGATGCCCGCTTTGCGGCCAATGTGGATGGATGGACCGAGTCGTTCGAGTTGCGTGTTCGGGCTGGGTACGCGCGCAGCCGTTCTCGCATCATGGCCTTTCTCGATCCTCCTTTCGTGCAGAAGGCGACTGCGACACTGACCTTTCCCACATACACGGGTCTGGCGCCGAACGAGCGTCCGTTGCGCACGGTTGGGGCGGTCGAGGGTACCGTGGTCACACTCCGCTTCGAGTTGAATCACGGCCTGGCTCATGGACGAATCGTTAGCGCGGACGGATTGACGATGAATCTGCCGACGGGCACCGATTGCCCGGAGATCGACTGGCGGTTGCCAGTCGGGCGTCATGCGTTCGTGGTCGAGGGTGCGGACGCGGATGGTCTTCCCCTCAAACCATTCGAGTTTGTGCTGCGCGGCATCCCTGATCGGTTGCCGAAACTGACGATCAAGGCTCCGGAGAGCGATATCTGCGTCACCCCGATCACGGAAGTGCCTGTGTCGGTGCGAATCCGCGATGATTTTGGACTGGCTGGAGCGGAATTGGTTCTCACCATCGATGGGCGCGAACACGTCGTGCGGCGTCTAGTGTTCGACAAAAAGCCGCGGACGACAGGACGGATCGAGACCACAATCCGACTGGAGGACTACGGGGTCGCACCCAAGGCGAATGTGCGGCTACATGCCGTGGCGGCGGACTGCAACCCACGTGGGGGGAAGGGCGTCAGTGCGATCCGGGGCATTGAGATCCGCCCATTCCGACTCGAGTATCACCTGGTTGATCCGCAGGAACCGGAGGATTCGCAAGAACAGACGCAAGCCGAGAAAGAGCAAATGAAGGAGGAGCTGAAGAAGCTCGACGACCTCCTTGCGGAGCAGCGCGAGATCATGAGCAAGACGCTGGCGGAACGCGAAGCGCCAGAACCTCCGGAGGATCCGCTTGAGCATCTAGCCAACCGGGAACGCCTTCTTGCTGAAGATGTGGAGCAACTGCGCGAGCAGCAGGCGGAGCAGGCGCAGGAGATGGAGCTTGCCGAGTCCCCCCTCGCGAAGGCCTCCGAACACCTGCAGGAAGCCGCTCAGGAGCTTAACAAGCCCGACGCGCAGGAAGCGTTGAAGAAGGAGGACCAGGCTCTGTCCGAAATGCTCAAGGCCCGCGCTGAACTCACTGCCAAACTACGCGAGGACACACCACCACCCCAGCAGCAAAACGCCCAGCAGCAGGAGCAACAGCCACAACAGGAGTTGAAGAAGCTGCAAGATCTGGCGCGTGAGATCGAGGAACTCGCGCAGACGGAACGGCAACTCGCACAGGAGATGGCGGAGAAGCCGAACGCGGAGGAGAAGATTCACCACGAAGACACGAAGGACACGAAGGAGGAGCTTCAAACTCAGGATGCGGAGGAGCAGGCGAACGCGGAGGAGAAGCCCAAAGCAGAGGAGCAAGCGAA
>JAGLDW010000889.1 GCA_023145395.1 Lentisphaeria bacterium
CCAGCGGCCGCACTCACCGCGCACAACACACACATTCAGAAAGGTTCCAAATGCCGAATCCAGAACCACCCACAAAAGACGATTTTCCGCAACGCAAATACCCGGCTCATCCGTCGCCAATTCGTCGACACAATGCCCCCGTTATCTTGTTTGTGACCGTGGGCATCCACGACCATGGTGCGATTCTGGCCAATGAGCAGGTGCATGATGCTCTTGTTTCGGCGTGGTTGCGAGCAACACATTGGCGCGTTGGTTACTACATGGTAATGCCTGAACACATCCACCTCTTTTGCGCACCCGGTGTTCATGCACCGCCAAAAGTCAGGACTTGGGTCAAGTACTGGAAGCGCCTCGCAGGCGAGGAAGCACCGGTGTTGACATCGCGATGGCAGAAGGACTGTTGGGACACCCAAATGCGGAACCGGGAGCACTACCTGAGAAAACTGGAGTATGTTGGTGAAAATCCCGTGCGGCGCGGTCTCGCCGAGCAGTCAGGAGATTGGCCGTATGCGGGGCGGTTGAACGAGTTGCGGTGGTGAAGAATGAAACCGGCCGCTGTGGACATCGGCCCTCCAGGTTTTGCGCAGTTCGCAGGGCACGGCCGCTGGGGATCCAGGGGTATGATTGGCTTGGTGGTGTTACTTCAGTGGATTTGACAGAGGAAATCTGCGATGACCGCATGTAGTTTGTCAGGACGCTCTTCGGCACGCAAGTTTGGTGCAAGGGGGATCGGTTGTCTTGTCCTGACAATGTGTCTGTTGAACATGGAGAGAGTGGCAGTGGCGATGCAGGAATTTGAAGCGCAACCCGCCCCGTTCCAAACGGTTGCGCGGCCAGCTGACGGGGAGAAGGTCAGCGCCAATCCGCCGTGTTTCGTCTACCCGGCGGTCAAGTGCCACGATGCCTATGTGGTTGAGTACAGCCAGTCAGCCAACTTCCCTGTCGATGCCACAACGGTCCTGGCTGGCGCTTGGATGCTGAATGTTCCGGAGCACGCGTTGCTGCCGGGCGGCTGGCATTGGCGTTGGCGTCCGGGTCGGGTTGGCGACAAGGATCCCGTGCTCTGGTCGGACGTGCGTTCGTTCCTCGTCCCCCCCGATGTGCCGACCGTGCTCTTCCCGCGGATCAACGATCTCGTTTCCAGGATCGGCGTTCTGCATCCGCGGGTCCTGGTGTCTGCGTCCGAGTTGGAGGGTGTCCGCGCACGCGCCCGACAGTGGAACGGCAGTGCATGGCCAGAATCGGTTACGCGATACGCCACGCGTGCGCAGAACAAAAAACTGCTTCCCGAACCCGATTTCCTGCCAGCCCGGAAAGAACCGCAGTACCTAGGCTTGTATCAACAAGCCTTCAGAACATATCGTCCCTTCTTCGGCGAGATGAGCCACCTGGCCGAGAACTACCTTCTTTCCGGCGACGCACTGTCTGGACAAGAAGCCAAACGCCGACTCCTTCACATTGTTGGTTGGGATCCGGCTGGCAGCACCCAGTTGAGCCACAACGACGAGTTGGCCACCGAGGTCGTTCGTCATTGCCCGAAGGTCTATGACTGGATTTATCCCCTGCTGACGGATGCCGAGCAAAAACGTTGCCTCGCATGCTTCCGCGTCCGCATGGAGGAGATGTTTCGGGTCTTGACCGGTCGTCCATTCGAGAAACGTCCGTACGCGAGTCATGTCATGGGCTACTATCTCCCCGACTTGCTTCAGGCCTGCCTGGCGGTGAGCGGGGATCTGTCGGTCGACACCATGCTGCACTACACGCTGATGCAGTTGTGGTCGCCGTTCTTTCCCCCCTATGGAGATGCCGACGGCGGCTGGAACGAAGGGCCCGGCTACTGGGGGTGGATGGCTGGTGTCTGTGCTCGCATGTACGTGTTGGTGGAACGGGCCACCGGGATTCCCGTCCACCTGCGCTCGCATCTCCGGAATCAGGCCTACTACAAGCTCTACGCCAACCCGCATTGGTTTCAGATGTCCCCGTTTGGCGATGGGCAGGAAAGCCCGGCGCGGCACGGTATGGTTCTGGGCATGCTGGCCAGTCTCTATGACAATCCCTACGCAAAGTGGGGTGCCGAGGCGTCTGGCGCCCGCATGACCGGACTAAGCGCGCTGCTGTTTCCCACCGACGACGTGGACGCCAGACCTCCCCTCGACCTTCCGCAGGGGCGCTGTTTTCGCGATGTGGGACTCGCCTGCTCGCACACGTGTCTGGCCGACGGGACCAGTGATGTTGCCTTTCTGCTGCGCTCTTGCCCATTTGGGGGTATCTCGCACGCCTACGCGGATCAGAACACGTTCATTCTGGATGCATTTGGCGAGCCCCTCATCATTTCCTCCGGCTACTACCAGTTGTACGGCCATCCACACCACGCCGAGTGGACGCGCCAGACCGCCGCCTCGAACTCCCTGCTCGTCAACGGCAAGGGGCAGCCCTGGTCGTGGGACGCGAAGGGACGAGTCGCGGACTTCGTCACGACTGCAGCGGCCGACTACACGGTCGGCGCTGCCTCGGACGCCTACCCGGAGGTGCTCACACGCTATGATCGGCGAGTTCTCTTCCTCAGACCCATGCACACTGGCGGAGAGGCGTTGATTGTGGTCTGCGACGAAATCGAGGCAGTCGAGCCTTCCACCTACCAATTCCTTCTGCACGCTCTGGAGAAGATGACTGTGGACGAACCGCGGCAGAGCGTCACCATCCAACGTGGTAAAGCCGCCTGCCGGATCGATTTTTTGGCTCCTGCAGGTCTATCTTTCGAGCAGGATGACCAGTTTCCGAAGCCTCCGGTTCGGACCGCTCCGAACCAGTGGCATCTGCGTGC
>JAGLDW010000089.1 GCA_023145395.1 Lentisphaeria bacterium
AATCGAAGACCAGAATTTTCCACCGAAGTTCGGGAGGAATCCTCGACACACGGTGAAGTGGAAGCTCGTCGGCGCCATGCACGTGCTCGGAGGCGAAAACCGTTCCCGAACCCAGATCCTCAATGCCCGTGACACCGCTGTACTCGACCAGCTCCCGCGGCACTTCTGCTTGGGCGAAGGGGGGAATCGGAAGACCTAAATCCTGGGCTATGCGGCCGGCCAACCACTCATGGCAGAGCGCCGCCTTGCCGGCGTCGTGCCCTTTGCACCAGTATTGCTTCCCCTCGTCATCCTCGCAGAGGAAAGGGCGAGTGATCCCCTTCTCGGCCCGACGAATAACCGTGGAGATCGTCACCAGTCTCATCTGTCGTCTCCGCTGCTCATGCTCACGGTCGCGGTGGCAAGATCCGCAGACACGGTTTGCGCGCTTCGCAACTTCGCCTCCAATGCATTGCACAACGCCATCAAGGCGTCGACCTTGGCGACGATGCGTTTCTGCTCGGCGATCGGCGGGACAGGGATGGGAAGCTCTCTGATGTTCGCGAGGTTAAGACCTGGTTTGTCACCGTAGGCAAGTTGCTGTAGCCGGCCCCGCGCCGAAGCTGGCGTAAGGAAGCACAGGTGTAGCCAAGGCGTCATTTTAGGATCCTTTGGTCGGGTCAGCGCGATATGCTGGCTGATGTAGGCTTCCCCGATTGGCTCGGACACAAGCGCTGTAATGGTAACATTCGCACCGGTTATGGTTACCAGAATATCGTGCTGTTGGACGCGTGCGCGTTTGCCTTCGACCTTCCCCGGAAGCTGTACGTAAGCCGCGTCAGTCAAGTCCAATAGGTCGTGCTTGATGTTCTGTGCCCGGATAAACAACGCGCCAGTTGAGGAGTAGTATTCCTTCCATCCTCTCGATCCACTCGTAACGAGTTCGGTGAGGCCTACGTACTGGACCATGGCCCAACCATTAGGCATGTCATCTCTGTCCGTAGGGCTGATCGCGGGTTCGTCGTTGGGATCCTGCGGGACGAGTTTGCCTCGGACGGCGAGGTCGAGGATGGTTTGGCGGAGGGTGGTGACGGATTCGGGGGTGGTGATAAGGGTGTCGAAGTTGTCGGCGACGTGCCGCCAGCGGTCTGCGAACTCCCTGTCTGCCAACAGGCAGGCGCCAGAATCCTCGACGTCGGCGGGACGCCTGTCTGCCGACAGGCAGGCCAGGGACGCCTTGTGCAGATTCAGGTGAACCGTCTGCCGTTCGCTCTGCTTCGCTTCCAGTTCATCGCACAACGCCATCAACGCGTCCACCTTCGTCACGATCCGTTTCTGCTCGGCGATAGGAGGAAGGAAGAGTGGAATACTGCGCACTACCTTCTGGTTGATCTTGGGCATGCTCCCAGAGGTGCCAGTTGCTCGTTCGCGCATGTAATCGCGCGATGTCGGACTTGACAGAGACAACCAGACGAAGGGCACAGACTCTTTCTCCTTCAGCCGGACTCGCATCATAAGGTCTGGGTATATGAACGATCTCGGATCACCCAGATAGACGGCGGACACTCCGACATATTCCATTGAGTTTGCCCGTTGAATCAGGATGTCATTCGGACACAGCCAGTACTTCTCGACTCGCCCCAAATCGCAATCAACGTACTTGAACTTGGTTCCGTCAAATCTCCCGCTCGTAGTCGCTGATAGCGACAAGGTGCGGATCTCTGTCTGGTATTCGACAGTGCGCGGGGACCAACCGTTTTTCGGACCATCGGCAATAATGTCTTCCAGTGTCAGTTCCCGCCACTCTCCACTCTGGGGCACGAGTTTGCCGCGGACGGCGAGATCGAGAATCAGTTCGCGGATCTTGGGGATGCCGTTGGGCGCGTCGCTGACGGCCTCGAAGGCATTGGCTAGCACGTCGGGGAATCGGTCTTGCATCGTGCGGCTCATGGGAGCACCTCGTCGGCCAAGGTGTCCGGGAGGAAACGCTCGATGGTTTCGGGGCTGGGGAGTTCGAACTGATACCTGGAGACAAAGAGGTTGTTGTCCATACCGGCGAGGGCGTATTCGACCAGGGCATGGTTCTTGTCGGTGCAGAGCAGGAGGCCGACGGGCGGGTTGTCGCCTTCGGTCATCATGTTCTGTTTGTACCAGCT
>JAGLDW010000890.1 GCA_023145395.1 Lentisphaeria bacterium
CCGGATCCGGCCACAGATGTCGTCGAACTCTTCGGACTGCGCACCGACGCACAGGCCGCGAGCGTGATGATGCGCGACGGCAAGGTGTGTGCGGCAGTGTTGTTCGGCGGTTCCTTTCTGGAGTGCGAGGGGAGTCCTCTCTTGCGGACTGCGTCCAAGGGGACCGTCAGTTGCAGTCAAACACCGGCCGGACATCTCCTCGAAACGATCACGGAGACACCGACGCGCGTTGAGCTTATGATGCTCTCGCAGCCGATCCTGGCTCGGACTGAATCCGACGACCTTCTGCAGGTCGAGGGAGACGCTTTTCCCATAGTGAACACCACACGCTCACGGCAGTTGGTCCGCTTGCAGGAGAAGCGCGTAGCCGGGCAGGTGTCGGATGCGCCCTGTCTGACCGTGTCCGGACATCCGCCTACAATCTTCACGGAAGTGTCCTACCCTCGAGTGCAGCGCACCGTGTGGTCAGCTCCTTTTGTCGGCACCCCGGGAATCTATCGGGTGACGTATGAACTGGCGTCCGCCGATGGTCGTCCCGGGGAGGTTCTCCTGCGTGCCGGCACTGTTTCCAAGCGAGTGATCGTGCCCAGGGGCGCGGACGCCCGGATTGACCTTGTGGCGTGTTCCCTGGAACGGGGGCAACTCGTCGAGCTTCTCTCAGACGCCCGTGCCTCGGGTGCCATTCGACTTGTCGCGGCCACCGCAGAGCCATGCATCGGCGCGAATCTGCTGTCCAATGCATCCTTCGAGGATGTTGCAGACGAAGTTCCTGTCGGGGTTCGTGCCGCCACGATCACCAAGGACGCGCAATGCGAAGTCCGCACGGCTCCAGGCGGCAGAAATGGTGGGAATTGCCTCCGAATCACTTGTACGGATGCCACGGGCGGTGATTTCGGCGCCATGCTCGAGTGGCCCGGAGTCAGACCGGTCGATCACGACCGGAGATTCCGGATCTCCTGCTGGATCCGCACCGACGCGACTTCCGTGGCCGGCCTGCAGGTGACCAGCCGGAACTGGCGATTCTGGAAGAACACGTCTCGACTCAAGAACGCGGTGGAATGGACCGAGACCGCCGTCGAGTTCGTGCTGCCCGCCGGTGTCGACCTGACGAATGCCCGACTCCACATGCGTGCGCGGGCAACTGGCGCACAGCTCTTTGTTGACGATGTTAGCATCGTTGAACTGCCCCGGGAGACCGAAGCTCCCGCTGACAAAAACTGACTAGAAGGTCTTTTCATCATGCGAAACATACGCTGGAATGCGAGAATGGTACGGATTCACAGGCAAGTGTCTTTCTCTTCCTCCCGGATCATCTTTTCGAGCCTGTTTTGGGTCGTGTTTCTGTCGGTCGCTGTGGATGCGGCAGACTTGTTGCGTGTTCAGGAAGCGCGTTTCCCCTCTCGCGCCCCTGCTGGTGTGGCAGTGCCCGTTTCCGTGCGTTTTTCCGTCGTTGAGGCGATTCGCGATGGCTGGCGCGTGAGTTGCGAGATCGTGCCCATCCAAGGCGGTGTCAAGTTCACTCGTGGACCGGTGAAGTCCCTGTTTTCCTCCACCACGCCTCCGGGCGCCGAGCGAACCGTCAGCTTTGCCGTCGATGTGGCTGCGGACGCGAAGCCGGGACGCTACCGAGTGATTGTCGATCACTATACCAAGATCGAAGGCAAGTGGGCGCATGTCCG
>JAGLDW010000891.1 GCA_023145395.1 Lentisphaeria bacterium
CTCCTTTGCCGCCTCCCGCTCCTCAGCGCAATCTTCATTCCGGCGAGATCCATGCCGTGTATGAGTGCGAGGACTTTGCGGGCATGGATGGCAACGGGGAGGACGTGGGAGTGGCCCAGGGCTGGACGTGGCACACAAGCTACCGTTCCTTTCCCTATTATTCGAGGCTGCGGGCAGCCGTCAACAACACGGGAAGCGGTGCCATCCACACCCCCGTTGCCCCTCCGCTACCGACTGGTTCCTACAAGATCTTTCTGCGGGCTGCCTCGGTTCTCTCGGATATACGGGTGACGCTCGGAACCGAGTCGCTTCATGTGACGCCTCTGCGAATCGGCTGGAACGAGGTGGGAACTGTCAAGACGAATCACCCGTCCGACCGCCTGACAGTAGAAGTTCTTCAGAAAATCGGGCCGTCCGTCATCCTCGATTCCGTCTACATCACCAACGATCTCTCCACCCAGGCGACGACTGGACTGGACCCATCGCGGCAGTTTCTGCCGATCGACGCCCGTCCTGCCAAGACGCGGCGGACCATTTGGACCGCCGAATACCTGCGTGGGGTGCGCCGCCGAATCAGCGAGCACGAAGCCCTGGCGAAGGAGGAGGAGGAGATTATTGCCAAGGCGCGTAGACTCGCGCACTACTCCGACGAGCAGCTTTGGAACCTCTTGGCGGACATGTCCATCAAGCGCACCTACTATGTCAATCAAAACAAAGGCTGCCCAAAATGCGGATTGAAGATCAAGGAGTTCGACAATTTTCATCCGTGGATTCTGGAGCCCATCAAGCGTCCCTTCAAAATGGTGTGCCCAAGCTGCAAGCAGATTTTTCCAACCAACGATTTTGCGTCGGGGCAGATGAGCGGTGGCGAGTATGCCGATGATGGCGCCGGCTGCAAGGTGGGCGACGATGTCTATCACTTTCTTGGCGAATATGTGCACTTTTCGTATCGCAGCCATTTTCTACCCCACTTGCAGAATTTGACGCAAGCCACTGTGCTTAGCGGCGATCCCGAGCTGGCGCACAAGGCCGCGGTCATGCTTCTGCGCGCGGCGCAGCAGTACCCAAATTCCGAGGACCGTTTGTCACGCGGTTTTGCGAGTCAGGGGCAACCGTGGGGATTTCGCTCAGGGTGTATCACAGACTCGATCTGGTCGAGCTACGAGGGCAGAGACTACGGCCAGGCCTACGATGCTGTCTGGCCATTCATCCAGAAGGATCAAGCGCTTCTTGCGCTGGCGCGCCGCGAAATTCCCGGCATCGAGACGGAGCAGGATCTACGCCTCTACATCGAGGAGAATCTCTTGCGCCGCATCGGCCAGGCCTATTGCGACGGCGCGATCATCGGCAACGTGGGGTATCACCACAAGGGCATGGCCTGGCTTCTGCTGGCTTTGGGCGACATGGAGTCGAACCGTTTTCCTGATTGCCGGGACTTGGTCGAGTTCCTGTACTACCGTGTTTTTGGCAACACGCGCACCCTGTGCAATCTCCTTGGTCGCGATGGAAGCAGCTTCGAGAGTCCGGGCTACAACTCAAGTCGGCTGAATCTCGTTGCGACGCTACCCTTGCTGGACCGCTTCTTCGAGCAGGAACAGGGACGGATTTCGCGAGATCGCTATCCAGACTTGTGGGATGATCCGCGCTTCCGCGCACAGTTCGACTACTACACCGACTACATCATGCTGGATCGCTGGTTTCCAGCAGTTGGGGATGCCGGTGGCAAGACCATCGTGCCCGAGAGAACTCCGCCAGCCAAGCTGAGTGTGGTGTCCGAGGAGCGCGCATTGAAAGCATGGGAGCGGTATCGAACCCCAAAACTGGCCATGATCGCCTGCGGCATTGACAACCAACCACCGCCCCCATCGCTGTGGGAGGAGCGTCCTCTGAAGGAGCTTGCCGCGGCGAGAGCCAAAGCGCCTAGGAAGCTCGAACGCAAAACGAACCTCCAGGACGACTACGGACTCGTCTTCCTGCGTAGCGGCGCGGGGGAGAATGCCCGCGTGCTCTGGGCCTGGTATGGACACCTGCTTTCCCATCGACATGATGACAGACTCGTCTTCGGGCTTGTGGGAAAGGGCATGGACCTGCTGCCGGATCTCGGCTATCCAAAGTCGTGGGCCCACGCTGGACGCTGGGAATCCCACTCGCTCACGCACAATACAGTCACCGTCGATGGTGCGGCGTTCCCTCGCGGTCGGCACCATGGCCGTGTCACCTTGCTGGGTGCGATCCCGGGTTTTCAGGTTGTCGAGCTTGAAGCGGGCAGTCTTCCGTCCGATGGACAGGTGGCTCGACGCCTAATGGCATTGGTGGACATCGATGAGAGCCAGTACTACGTCGTGGACATGTTCGACGTGCGCGCCGGCGAGAAGCACATTCTCAGCTACCATGGCCCGCAAGCCACGGTGCAAGCGAGTGGTGTCGATCTGACAGCTCAACCCCGTGGCACCATTGCAGGGGAGGGGATTGAATATGGGAAGCCCGAGGTTGGAACGGATGGCAAGCAGACCTTCAGCCCCTTGTCGCACATGACCGATGTCGAGCGAGGAAATCCGACCACCCAGTTCACCCTGGACTATGCCTTGGGAGATGATCAGGACACCCGCGTGCGGTTGCGGCACTTTCCCGATTCGGACACTGCGCTGGCTCTCGGCACGGGCCGTCCCCCATCGCATCCCGATGCCTACAAGCTTCGCTACTGCATGCAGACGCGGACGGGCGCGAAGCCGCTCGCCAGTCGTTTTCTGACTGTGGTGGAGCCGTATTCGAAACGCCAGTCGATTCAGTCCGTGAAGCGCTCCGGGCAGGCGGGTTTCGGCAAGGTGGACGCCATCCGCCTCGTGCATGACGAGGGGACGGACATTCTGCTCTTCGGCCCAACGGCGCAGGCCAGTGCTCAAATCGACGGTGCGGAACTCGTTGGACGGGCGGGCTTTGTCCGATACAGGGATGACACCCCCGTGCTTCTGGCCGGATATGGTTTCACCTCGCTCCGGGCCGAGGGAGTCCGTGTCGCCGCCAACACCCCATTTCTGCGTGGCGAGATCGTCTCGTGCGGGTATCGGGACCAACGCGTCGTGGTGACGGGAGTGCCCGCCGACAAGAGTCTGATTGGCTTTCCCGTGCGCATCCACAATCAGCGTCGCAGCACGCTCCCCATCATCAAGGCTGTGGCCAAACGCAAGGATGGAATCGAACTGACATTGACTACATCCGCCCTTCGACACGAAGGCTGGGTCAGTGCCATCGCCAATGGTTCCATCCGCAATGGTGCACCAAGTCCCTGGGCCTTTCAGACATTTCTGGCCGGCACCCGACTGGTCAGCGAGAGCGAGACGTCCTCTTGGCGGGTCATCTCTGCGTCCGGCGGCTGGTGGAGTGCGCCGACGGGCACGGCCGTGTGGCTCGAAACCATCGACGGGAAGAGAGCATCCGCGCAGCGCTTGGGCGAGGGCTTGACCGACGCGGACGGGGATGGCTCCATCGCCTTCCGGATCTACGAGTACGGAGTCGGCGACAAGATCGAGATAGCCTCCTTCGCAAAGCTGAAGCGCACCGGAGGCAAGTGGGGAGGGACGCTCTCGCCAGGTTGTCGCCTGATTGTGGAATAGTCATCCAGCCACACTGCGGATTCCGCACCTTCTGCATCACGTATATATGAGGCGGAGCCATGATAGTGCGTGTGGGCAGGATAACCTGCGTGGAAGCGTAGTCTTGGAACTTGACGTGGTCTCTCGGTAGACTACCGTGTGGTTTGCGTTTACGAGTTCTTTTGGATTCGATTTGGCGAGATCGAAAAGGTAGAGGAACAGGCATGGCGGAGGCGAGCAACAAGTTGACACGCTTCGGGTTCAGCTTCGCGCGGAGCGGAGCCCACACCTCGCGCACGATGATGTTGGCGGAGCTGAGTGCGCTCTTGTCGTATGTACCACATCCAGATGCCGAGAAAGCCGAGTTCCTCAAGGCGATTGACAACGAGAACTGCCTGGGCAAACGGTCCGTGCGGACGCGTTGCCTGACGTATCGCCATCTCGTGGACCTCTATTCGCTGGATGCGTCTCTCGCGCTCTTCCGTGCCCTGCGCTTCTTCTGGGAGCGCGATCCCTCGGGGCAACCACTCCTGGCTCTGCTCTGTGCATTTGCTCGCGATTCGGTATTCCGTTCGACAGCTCCTTTCATCCTGGGCGCCACAGAAGGAGCGCGGATACTTCGTGAAGAACTCGAGGACTTCATTGACGAGGCGGAGCCCGGTCGCTTCAGCAAAGCGACCTTGAAGTCCACCGCCCAGAACATCAACTCAACATGGACTCAGTCAGGGCATCTCATCGGACGGGCGCGCAAGTTTCGCTCCCGAGCCGTTCCCACCGCAGGCAGCGTGTCGTATGCCTTGCTTCTCGGATACCTGACCGGCGTGCGGGGGGAAGCCCTGTTCAAGACGGATTATGTCAAGCTGTTGGACTGCTCGTCAGAGCGGGCACTGGAGCTTGCTGAAGATGCGTCTCGACGCGGCTGGATTGTTTTGAAACGTGTGGGAAATGTCATCGAAGTGCTTTTCCCGAGTCTCGTCAATGCCCGAGAAATGGAGTGGATCCGTGAACAGGATTAGACGCCTGCTCCAATCATATGGCAAGTATATCGCCGTGCCGTGGCGCGACGATGCTGCTGCAGCCCAGCGAGTCGTTTTCTGCGTCTATAGCGAAACGGAGGAGCTCCGGTTGCGGGCAAGGATCGATGAGTTCGAGCTAGCCACCTGTCAGGCCGGGCATGATTGGACCGTCTTTGATTTGACTGACACCTTTGCTGAATGGATGGCCTCGCAACGCTATGCCGAGAGCTACTTCGAGAAACCGCATCTGCTCGCGGCCTTGCTGCCCAAGTTCCTGCCATTCATCGTGGACGAGTTCGCCACATTTCTAGAGGGGGGCAGTGCTGGGGACAATTCCGTGGTTGCCCTGAAAGGGGTGGGCTCTCTCTTCGGTCTTGTGAAAGTCAAGGACGTTGTGGACAAGCTCGCACCGATGGTCGCAGGGCGTCTGCTGGTCTTTTTCCCAGGAAGCTTTGAGGACAACAACTACCGGCTGCTGGACGGCTATGACGGGTGGAACTACCTCGCCGTTCCAATCACGGCCGACAAAGAACTCTGACAGAGGCGAAATCCATGCTGAATCGTGAAGTATATCAGACTGACCCGGTTACTCGCAAGCTGGTCAACGAGGGTGTGGCCAACGTCAATGACGAGCGAACCACCCAGGCACTGGCCGTGCTGCGGTACGAACTGGAGACCTTCGTCTGTGATGGCCAGTACGGGAAGGGCATGTCCCATATCCTGGAAACCTATCTGAAGAACGTCGAACAGGCGCAACAGCCCGCCGTGTGGGTCAGCGGCTTCTACGGCTCGGGAAAATCACACTTGGTCAAGATGCTTCGCGCTCTTTGGGAAAACACAGCTTTTCCGGATGGCGCGACCGCGCGTGGCATCGCCCATGTCCCCCAGGGCATCAAGGACCAGTTGAAGGAGCTTAGCACTCAGGGCAAGCGTCATGGTGGACTGCATGCGACGTCCGGAACTCTTGGGGCTGGTGCCACCGGCAGTGTGCGGTTGGCGTTGTTGCGGATCATCTTCAAATCGTGCGGTTTGCCGGAGCAGTATCCGGTCGCCCGTTT
>JAGLDW010000892.1 GCA_023145395.1 Lentisphaeria bacterium
CCTGCGTCGAGACACTGAACAACCTGTACCCATACGTTCAGGACATTTCCAGCGACGACATGCTCAAGTCAATTCGCCAAGCTCTCACCAAAGACGGCAAATTCCCGCTTACTCTCGTCGTTCTCGATGAAGTGCAGCAATACATCGGCGAGGACAGCCAGCGTTCCATACTTGTGCAGGAAGCCGTGGAAGCCTGCTGCAAGAACATCGGCGGCAAGCTGCTGTTTGTGGGCACCGGGCAAACGGCTGTCACAGGCACCAGCAATCTCAAGAAACTCGAGGGGCGCTTCACCATTCGCGTGGAGTTGTCCGATGCCGACGTGGACGCAGTCGTTCGGCAGGTCGTTCTCGCCAAGAAGCCCGAGGCGATGGCTCCCATCGAGAAAGTCATGCAGACAAATCTCGGTGAGATTTCCCGGCATCTAGCGGGCACCACCATCGGGCATCGTCAAGACGATATCCCATACTTCCCGCAGGACTACCCGATTCTTCCGGTTCGACGCCGCTTCTGGGAAAATGCCCTGCGCGTGCTCGATCAGACCGGCACCGACAGCCAGCTGCGCAACCAGCTTAGCATGATCCACAAGGTAGTGCAGACCAATGTGGACAAAGCTCTGGGGTACGTCGTTCCGGCGGACTACCTCTACTTCGACTCTGCTGACAAACTCCTGCAGGCACGCATTCTTCCGCGCAACGTCCATGAGAAAACCATGAGCTGGAACAAGGGCACTGAAGGCGAACGCCTAACGGCTCGCGCTTGCGGCCTGGTGTTTCTGATCAACAAGCTGGGGGGAAGCAACAGCGAGATCGGGATCCGGGCCACTGTCGATACCCTTGCCGACCTTCTCGTTGAGAATTTATCCCAGGGATCCGGCACTCTGCGAGCCAAGCTTCCGACGCTTCTCGATAACTGCGAACTGCTGATGAAAGTCGGAGACGGATACCGCATTCAGACGGAAGAGAGTTCCGCCTGGAATGATGAATTCCTAAGCCAGCGTTCGAATCTGGCCAACGAGGCCCATCGAATTGACGCCGAACGCGACGACCGCATCCGCAGGAAGTTCGGCGATCTGGTGGGCAAATTGTCACTGACTCAAGGAGAGTCGAAAGTAACGCGCACACTTTCGTCCGTGTTCGACTCGCAACTGCCTGCGGATGCCGGTCAAAAAGTCTGTGTTTGGGTGCGCGATGGCTGGAGTGTCGATGAGAACTCTGTTCGGGCGGATTCCCGCCAGGCGGGCAATCAAGCGCCAACCGTGTTTGTGTTT
>JAGLDW010000893.1 GCA_023145395.1 Lentisphaeria bacterium
ATGCCGAGCCCCCCGTCCCGCCGCCGCCGGGCTTGTCCCGGTGGAGCGACGATTGCGAGGAAAGCGGAGAAAGTAGGTGCGACGGGCCCCGTTGCACCCAGGGTCCACCGGAGCCAGGCGGACCTACTCAAGGGGCATATCGACAGAAACGTTATGGTACTGCCCCCCTCCCCGCCTCGCCCCGCGAGCTACTGGGCTCCGCATCGCTGCGCACTGTCGGGAGCCGCCCCATCCAGATCTTCTGCCGATTCGCCAGCATCAAGCCCAAGGATCTGCTTGCCGCCTGGATCCCGCACCTGGCGCTGGCGGCCGCCGGATCTCCCGCGCACACCCTGATCCTGGGCAAGAAAGACAACCAGTCACTCCCCGATCTCGAACCGGCAGAGGCGGCGGACACACTTTGGCAGATCGTCGCGCTCTTCGACCAGGGCATGCAGGCACCCCTGCCCTTCGCCCCCGCCACATCCCATGCCTATGCCAAGCGGATCAGGGGGAAAAGTGGCAGCGAGGCGAAGGGCAGATCCGCAGCCTTCAAGGCTTGGAGCGCGGGGGACTATCCCGAGCGAGACAGCAGTGTCTGCCTCAGCCAGGCGTTCGGCGAGCAGGGCCCCATGCGCGAGGACCGTTTTGCCGAAGTGGCGGAGCATGTCTTCGGCACCATCCTCGGAGGCACTCCAACCGAGCCCGTGCCGACGAGTCCCGAATCCGCTCCCGAACCGCCCCCCTTCTCCATGGACTTGACCAAAGAACTCGGACTTTGACAGGATTGACAAGATGAACAGGATGGAGAGGAAAAGCGCGCACCCTCTTGACCCTGCACGCCCCGAGTGCAATAGTCGTTGGAAGCCGGGGGTTGAAGACTGCCGAGGCAAGGGACCACAACAGGACCATCATGAGTACATTGGCTAGAGCAGACGTATTGAGCCTGAGTGTTGCCGAGCGTATCCAACTTGTCGAAGACATCTGGGACACCGTTGTGGAGGTGCCAGAAGAGGTCAGGCTGACCAGCGAGCAGAAGGCTGAGCTTGATCGCCGCCTGGATGCGTACCACCAGAATCCCGACGAGGGATCCCCATGGGCAATGGTGCGGGAACGAATCAGGAGCAGGCGATGAGCCGGCGGCTTGTCGTCCGTCCCGAAGCAGAAGACGAGCTGGTCGACGCATTCGAGTGGTACGAAGACCGCGTTTCCGGTCTTGGGTCTGATTTCCTTCTCTGTGTTGACGCCGTACTCAATGCCATCGTGCGGAACCCGCTACAGTTTCCTCGAATCCACCGAA
>JAGLDW010000894.1 GCA_023145395.1 Lentisphaeria bacterium
TGCTCGACTGGCTCGACGAGACGGGCCTCGCCGAAGACACCATCGTCGTCTACACCTCCGACCAGGGCTTCTTTCTCGGCGACCATGGCTGGTACGACAAACGCTTCATGTACGAAGAGTCCCTGCGCATGCCCTTTGTGATCCGCTATCCGCGCGGAATCAAGCCTGGCCAAGTCTCGGAGGACATGATCCTGAACGTGGATTTCGCGCCCACTTGGCTGGACTACGCCGGGATCGAGATTCCCGACACGTTCCAGGGGCGCAGCTTCCGCCCCGTGGTCGAGGGGAGCACGCCTTCAGACTGGCCCACATCCATGTACTATCGCTACTGGATGCATCTCTCGCACCACTGGGTCTACGCCCACTACGGTGTGCGGACCCACAAGCACAAGCTCATCTACTACTACTCGGATGCCTGCGGTCAGCCGAACACCATCGACAAGCCCCAGAAACGGGAATGGGAGTTATTCGATCTCGAAAAGGATCCGCGCGAACTCAACAATGTGTATGGCAACCCCGCCTACGCCGATGTCGTGCGCGAGCTGAAGCAGGAACTACGCCGACTCCAGGACGAAGTAGGCGACCAGCCCTTCGAGCCCGAGATCGACTGAGAGACGCACCCACACCATGACCATTCGCGCATTACTTGTTGGTTTTCTCGGGGCGATGTTCATCGCTGGCGCCGGCTACATCAACGATCGAATCCTGCTGCTTGAGAGCTTCAACAACGGGCACCAGATCCCCATCATCGTCATCGGCTTTCTCATCCTCTGGGTTGTGGCGATCAACCCCGCCCTGGGCAAGATCTCCAAGCAACTTGCCTTCCACCCGGCCGAGATCGCTCTGGTGATCATCCTGCTCATGGGCGCCTGCAGCATTCCCGGACGTGGATTGCTCGAGCAGTTCACACAGACGCTGGTCATGCCCTTCCATTGGGTGGAGACCAAGCCCGGGTGGCGCGAGCAGAATCTGCTCGGATACGCCCCAAAAGAAGCGCTGGTGGACGCCACGGATCATGACAATGTGGTCACTCGCTTCGTCACAGGATCCGATAGACCGAGCCTGCCGGCACCCACGCTCTACGGGCGGCTCCGGCACAAGGTCCTGCAAGTGCCCTGGAGCGCCTGGAGACGCCCCCTCGCAACCTGGTTGCCCATGGTCTTCCTCAGTGCCTTCTGCATGGTGGCCATGGCGTTGATTGTCCACCGTCAATGGTCGTCGCACGAGCATCTGCAATATCCCATCGCCAACTTCACGAGCGCGCTCATCGACCGGAAGGAAGGGCAGTCCTACGCCCCCGTTCTACTGAATCGCCTGTTCTGGATCGGTTTCCTGGTCTGCCTGTTCATCCGCGTCAACAACGGCATGTGCCGCTGGTATCCGGAGTTTCTCATCCCCATCCGCCTGGATTTCTCCTTCGCATCCTTCGTCGCCAAATGGCCGGCGCTGCGGCGCAACCACTGGTGCTGGGGCCTCATGACGTTGCGCGTATTCCCCCTGGTCATCGCCTTCGCCTTCTTCCTCAGCAGCGAGATCTCCTTCACCATGGGCATCTCGCAGGTGCTCTGGGCCTGCTTCGCGATCCCGGCGGTCGGCTACGGCATCAATCTCTCCACGGACTACGACATCGGGGGCTGGACGGGCTGGCACCGGGCTGGCAGCTACACGGCCTTCACCCTCATGCTGCTCTATGCCGGACGCCGACGCTACACGGAACTGCTGCGACGCGCCTTCTTCGTCAAACGGGAGGGTGACACGACCGAGGATGGCGGTGCCTGGGCGATGCGGGTTCTACTCGTCTGCACCTGTCTTCTCATTGGCATGACAATACGTCTGGGCCTCTCCTGGCCCATCGCCGTGCTGACCATTGGCTGGATGCTGGTCACATTCCTGATCGTCTCGCGCATCAGCGCGGAAACGGGGCTGTTTTTCATCCAGCCGGGCTGGCAGCCCTTTGGCGCGCTGATGGCGCTGTTCGGCGGCTACGCGATGGGGCCCACCGCCATCGTCGTCTCCGCGCTGGTCTGCGCCGTGCTCTGCATCGACCAGAGCCAGGCACTCATGCCCTACCTTATCAACGGGTTCAAAATCGCCGAGAAGCTGAAGCTGAAGGCCGGTCGCGTGGCCGTCGCCACCACGAGCATGTATGTGGTGGGCATCCTGCTGGCTGTGTTCGTGGTTCTTGTGGTCAGCTACGATTTTGGCACACCCGTCGGCTATCACTACTCCTACTACCGCGTTCCGACCATGGCCTATCGGGCGGCCGAACCCAAGCTGATGCGCCTCAAAGCCGTGGATAAACTGGAGGAGTCCGAAGCGCTCAGCGGGCTCCAGAGACTGCGGGCCATGCGCCCGGAACCCCTATTTCTCTGGGCTGCTGGATCCGGCTTCCTCCTCGTTCTTGTTTTTAGCCTTCTACGTCTCCGACTATCATGGTGGCCCCTACATCCCGTGCTGTTCCTGATCTGGGCCACCTACCCCCTGTCCGCGATGTCCAACTCCTTTCTCCTCGGCTGGGCTGTGAAAAAATCCAGCCAGAAGTTCGGGGGCAACCAGGTTGTGCAGAAGCTCAAGCCATTGGCCATCGGTGTGATCGCGGGAGAGATCAGCGGCGCACTTGTCTTCATGGTCATCGGCGCCGTCTACTACTTCGTGACGGGCGAAAAACCGATCACCTACCGATTCTTTCCCAGATAGCGAGGCGCACACATGAGTGCGACACATCCCAAACAACGTCTTCCGCCCTGGATGCGGGTCTCGTCTCGCGGCGCCAAAGCGCGTGGCGATGTCCGCAAACTCGTGCAGCGGCTTGGTCTGCACACGGTGTGTGAAAGTGCCAAGTGCCCGAATCTATGCGAATGCTGGCAGCGTGGCGCCGCCACGTTCATGGTCCTCGGGGATGT
>JAGLDW010000895.1 GCA_023145395.1 Lentisphaeria bacterium
GTCGTCACCTGTGTCACGCGCGACGACCTGCCCGACGGTGGCGCCGCGCACATCGCAGCCACGGTCCAAGCCATTCACAAGATGGCGTCCGGCACGGGTGTGGAAGTGCTGCCCAGCGATTTTGGGGGTCGGCTCGAATCCGTCGAAACCGTCATGGCTGCCCGACCCCAGGTATACAATCACAACGTGGAAACGGTGGAACGGCTCACGCCCTGCATCCGCGACCAGGCCGACTACCGCCGAAGCCTTGTCTCGCTTCGACACGCGGCCACACTTGCCGAAAACACAGATACTTCCACGAAATCCGGCATCATGCTGGGCCTGGGCGAGACCGACGAGGAAATCAAAGCCACGCTCCGAGACTTGCGCGACGCTCATGTCTCGATTCTCACTATCGGACAATATCTGCCCCCCTCCGCCAAACACTGGCCTCTCGACCGGTACGTGACGCCGGACGAGTTCGACCGCTGGGGTGAAATCGCCCGCCGCGATTTTGGCTTTCCCAGCGTGGTCAGCGGCCCCATGGTGCGAAGCTCCTATCACGCCCAGGAAGCGGCGGAGACGGCAGGATCGCCGCATCGCGAGGGAAGTTCACCACGAAGGCATGAAGGGGAACACGGCCATCTCACAGGATGATGGAGTGGTGGAGGCATGGAGCACTGCTCCTGAGCTCGAACTGCGTTGTGCAGTGGTGCCTGAAGACCAACCAATTTGGAATGGGAATTCGCACCTTCAGCACCATCTCAAAAACCTGCAACTCGTTGATTTCCAATGCTCCACTCCTACACCACTCCACGTCCATGGGATCGCTGTGGAAGGGGGACATGAACGCACTGCGTATCCCACATCCGTCCTACAGGCTGTATGTGGTCGTCGTCTTCAATTCCAGACGTGTGCCGGGTGCCAATGCAGATGGACAGCCGCCGGCGGCCTCGATCTCCATGAAGCCGTCCGGATCGCTGTAGACGCTCAGCCGCACGGGTGCGCCGTCGGGCTCCTGGTCGGGTGCTCTGTCGGCGATGTCGATGTACGACAGGCCGGGCTCAAGCGATGCTGCCTCCCGCCGCACGCGCAATCCGCTGCGGGGGTCGTGGAACTCGAGCCACGACACCTCCGGGCCAAGCCCAACCTGATAGCGCTCCCCCTCGGCATCCGTGCGCGCGGTGCAGATCCCGTCCTTCACACTGCGGCGATCGGCGCTGGAGGCGTAGAGGTCCCAGCATTGGGACGCCTCCCGCAGAGGAAAGCGAACTGTGCAGCCAGGTCCGCTGTCGAACTGACACAGGCTCCAAGGCGCCAGAAGACATGCCGCACGCGCCACGGGCTCCGCGCCCAAGTATTCAATGACTTCGGTGACATCGACTTTCAGCGTGCCGTTCTCTCCAGAGATGGCCACGTGACGCTCAAAAGCGGTTGGGACTCCCCGTCCCTCGGAATTGAGCAGGTCGATTTCCGCGCGGATCGAAGCCGTCTCTGGCGTGGTGCTCAGAAGCCAGAACCGAGCCGATGTCAATCCCGGCGGGACTCGCCAGTCCCCGATGGCGTATTCGTACCCGAGGCGGGATCCCTCCGGTGCGGGCCAGAGCCCATCCCCACCAGGATTCAGATAGGTGTCGCGCGTGCACGTGCCGAGAAAAGCCTCGGGATTGATCCGGTTCACCACCCGGTCGTTCACCACGGTGAAAAGCCGTCCCTCGAGATCAAGTGCCGCGACGACCGCCCCCTGACAATCCCCCACGACATGGCAGCGGCGTTGACTCGTCTCGAAGAGTTGGAGCAGTTCGGAAAGCGTCATTTCTCGTTTCCCTTTTCTGATGGATATCCGGAGGTTTCTGGGCGACCCGCCTGATAGATTTGCAGCGGCATGCCGTTTAGCGTATGCTGGAAGAGAATCTGATCCTGGGCGCGCGGCTGAAGACTGAAGTTATTCACTCCGTCATAGCAGTTTGGAATATAGCAGACGATGGCGTTGCGTCCCTGCTCGGGTGGCAGTTTCGACACTGGTTTCAGGGGGCAGTATGTAGCGGGACGAACCCAGGCGGAATAGACGTTCAACGGCTTGGTGACATATCCGAGCTCTGGCAGCGTCAGCATCTGCTCCATGGGTAGAATGGTGACGACGGGTCGGTCGCCTGCATGCTTTTCGAGGTAGGCCGCGGCCATCTGCTGTCCTCTCAAGTCGCGCATGTATTCGCTGCTGCGCTCGAGCATCTCCCCGGAACGCCGCCAGGCCTCGGGCACTGGGGGGAGGAATCGCCCCCCCGCATTCAGAAGGAACAGCGCGCACAGTGCAAGCACCACGCGAGCCTGCCACCGCTCATCCAGCTTGATCCTGCGCAACACAGCCGTCAGAGAAAAGGCGAGAAACGGGGCATGCCAGACAAAGTAACGCGGCACCGGTATCTCAGCGCAGACGTAGAAGAGAAGCAGGATCACGACCATTCCCACAGAGTGCACGAAGGCCGGTCCGAGGGTGTCAAACATGTGATCCAACATCTCACGCAACGCGGCCAGCGTACGCGGAATGGAACGGAAGGCAGGAATCGCGAACACCACTGCCGCCACCGCAACCACGACGGTGCCCAGAGCGAAATCAGGCACGCAGGACACAAGCTGCGCTCGCAAATAGACGGGATTGGCGAACGCATTCAACTGGTTGAAGCCTCCGTCCAGTTTCTCGAACGAGAAAATGTAGCCGTTGATTGTGAAGCGAACGATCAGGGGAAGCAGAGTCCACAGCAGAATGGCGCGCCATTTGTCCCGCTCGCGTCCGGCCGCCAGCAGCAAGAGTCCATACACGAGGTTCACGAGGCAGAGCAATGTGGCCGCGTCCTTCACAAACAGAGCGAGCAGCGCGAGTAAGCCCGCGCGTCTGTACTTCCCCCGGATCATCGCGATCCCGGAAGCGAACACGGCCGCCGCCACGGGAATCGACATGGTGATCGAGGCCAGTTGCCCCGCATACATGGGCTGCATGCACAGCGAAATCACCACCAGAAGCGCCAGGCGGCCGCTGGTGCGCAGTTGCTCGGTCAGAAGACCGTACAACATGGCAGCGATGGCACCCCCAAGCGCCAAATTGAAAATGTGCAGCAGAACGAACACGGTCTGCGGACGGAATGCCTTGTACAACAGGGCGTAGATGGTGGGCACAATGCTCCAGATGTACACGGCGGGACCGCCGAAGTGGCAGCGCAGTTCCTTGTGGACCAACCGCATGTAGTCGAAATGGTTCGCCTTCAGCCAGATCGCCTCCGCAAAGGCGCCGATGGGGCCATCCCAGTACGGCGGCAGGGAAAGCGCGTGACGCCACACAACAAGCAAGCCGGCGAACACACCCAGGCCGACAAGGATGCGCATGCGCTGCGCTGGTTCAATCCGGGTGAGAACGGGCATCTGCAAGGGAAGACCTCTTCATACTGAATAATTGGATCGTGGACCATCTCGGACCGAGCAAAGATACGGGAGGGCACTCGCCCTGTCAATCGGCCAGCGCCCCCAGTGCCACAAGTGCGTAGAAGGTGTATTCGCAGTCCGTCAGGTCATCGGCTATGGAGCCTGCAAAGCCGCCGTCCTCCTGCCACAAGTCCTGCACGAAGACCAGGCAGTCTCGCTTGACCTCTGGCAACAGCCGAACTCTTGACTGACGCAACGTGTGCAACGCCACAGCCGTCGAGAGCAAATCTGGAAGCGGAGCATTCGGAGAGGAGCGAAAGCCTCCGCCCTGAGAATACTGACTCTGAACCCACGCTAGCAAGTGTCGCGATGGACGCCGACCGCAGATGCCGTGAACGCCCGCGGCCGCAGCGGTTGTGGTCACGTTGGCCGCCGTTTCGCCTCGCCGGTTGACATAGCTTCCGTCCGCTTGCTCGCAGGGAAGAATTGCCTGCCGCGCCTGCGCCGCATTCGCCGGGGAGAGACCCAGCGCCCCGTGGGCCAGAAGAGCGAGATAGGTCGCATATGGGGTGGCACACGCTGCCCCCTCCTTCGTCCCATACCCCCCGTCCACTGTACGGAATGTCTCGATGGCAGCGGCCAGAGCGCGTCTGCGCGGGAGTCCGAGCGGAACCATTCCCGCGCATAGCGCCAACGCGGCGGTGTGGACGAAGTCGCCCCCCCCCCGGTCTATCCGGTCGCGCAAAAAAGTGCTCGCTTCAGGCGGTGCCTGTACATCAAACGCCCGAAGACAACCCAGCCCAAAGAATGTGTAGTAGATATCGGCCTGGCCCGCACGATCCACAGCCGCGCCACACGACAGGAACTTCCCCTCCACATACGCGCGCATTGCGTCTGCAGACGACTCGTCCAGCAACTTCATTGCGCGGGAAGCCGTTCCCAGCAGACGCCGATATAGGCGCGGCGCGATGAGGGAAGCCAACATGGTGGTCACAATCTTCATGCTCAAAGGTACTCCTCGCAGTCTGTACTGGCCAGGGGGAGAAACGAGCTGTACGGATAATTACTCCGCTTTGGAGAGAAGTTTCCCCAGGACGTTCGCACTCCAGATAGCAGGGGCCATTCGTGGGGGGTGCTCTGGAGATCCGGTTGGGCTCAGCGTGCTCGCGAGTTTTTTGGGCTATGTTACAATTCGCCAGATTCTTCCGACAAGAGGATGCATGACCAAACGCAGTGTCATCGTAGGTCTGCTGGGTGCCGCCGCCCTTGCCACAGTCTGCTACTTCAACGACTATGTCGTCCGCCAGGGCGCCTTGGTCCCCCACCTCATGCCCGTGATCGTCTATGGATCGCTGGTGCTCTTCCTCCTGTTTCTCAACCCCCTGCTACGACGCCTGCGCGCATCCTGGGTGATGACAGGCAAGGAACTGGCCGTTGTCACAGCCATGATCCTGGTGGCTTGCGCCATCCCGAGCTGGGGTCTCGTCCAGTGTCTTCCCACCAGCGTGATGATGCCCCACTACTTCCAGAAAGTCCGCCCTGGCTGGCAACAGCAGGACGCAGTCGCCGAAGCTCCACCCCAGATGCTCGTCCACGTCACCGAGGAGAACGAGGACCAGGTGCTCAGTCCATACATGACGGGCATGGGCGAGGGCGACAAGCATGCACAGGTAGCCGACATCCCCTGGTTCGCATGGCGCCAGACGCTGGTCTTCTGGATTCCCCTCATGCTCTGCTGTGTGCTTGGCGTACTGGGACTGGCCGTGGTGTTCCACAGACAATGGGTGCACCACGAACAACTGCCCTATCCCATCAGCGTGTTTGCGCATTCCCTGCTTCCCGGCCGGGGGAAAAGCCGTGGCGCAGTGTTCGGAAACCGCCTGTTCTGGGTGGGTTTCCTCGCCATCTTCACGATCCAGATGAACAACTACCTCTGCCACTACTGGCCGGAGGTGTTCATCCCCGTGCGCATGTGGCTCGACTTCACTCCCCTATCGACACTGACTCCCGCCCTGGTGCGGGGAGGGGGCATGGCGCTGCTACGGCCACGTCTCTATTTCATGGTCATCGGCCTAGCCTACTTCATCGCCTCCGACGTCTCCTTCTCCATGGCTGTAGTCCCCTTCATCTTCTGCATCATCATGGGCGTGCTGGCAGGCTACGGAATCAACCTGCGCACTGGCGACCACCTGTCCGTCAAAATCGAGGCCTATCTGTTCACAGGCGGCTATCTCGGCATCCTTATGATGCTGCTCTACACCGGTCGACACTACTACATGAACGTTCTGAAACGCAGCGTCCTGCTTCCCGCGCGGGACACCGTCGAACCCCACGTCGTCTGGGCTATGCGCACCTTCCTGCTGGCAATGGTGCTTTTCATCCTCCAACTTGTCAATCTCGGCCTCGACTGGCCGCTCGCCCTTCTCTACACTGGTCTCGCACTGATGATCTTCGTCGTCGTCAGCCGCACAATCGCGGAAACGGGCGCCTTCCACATCGGCAGCGAAATTTTTCCCGGGGCGATCATCATGGGTGTCTTCGGCGCCGCCGCGCTGGGTCCACGCACGATGATCATCATGTTCGTGCTCTCCTCGGTTCTTCTTGGCGCGCCTGGCTGGTCGCCCATGCCCTTCATCGCGCAGAGCCTGAAATTGGCGGACATGTCCGGAGTGCGCATCAGCAGAATGTGGATGTGGATCTGCCTGGTTCTGGTCCTGACCATGGCCATCTCGGTCCCAGTCACCATCTACTGGCAGTACGACCAGGGAGTGCCAAGCAGTGGATGGCCGCGCATGCTCTCCGCCTTCCCCTTCGAAAACGTGGTGAAGATCAAGCAGCGATTGACCGCGCAGGGACGATTGTCGGAATCGCGAGAAGTGTCCGGGCTGGGCCGGTTCGCCGAGATGACTCCCAACAGGCCCTGCACACTTGCCTTCTTCATCGCCCTGACTGTCGCCCTGGGCATTGGCATCGGCAGACTGCGTTTCAGCAAGTGGCCCTTCCACCCGGTTGTGTTCGTCTTCCTCGGTGGGCATCAAGCCAAGATGATGGGGGGGGCGTTTCTCATTGGCTGGCTCATCAAGACGATGGTCAGCAAGTACGGGGGAGGGAGGTTGTACCAGCAACTCAAACCCCTCATGATCGGAGTCATCGCCGGTGAAATTGCCGCGCGGCTTGTGCCCATGCTCATCGGCGCCGTCGTCTACGCCGTCACCGGACACTCCCCAACCGCCTACTACGGCTGATCCTCCCTCAAAAAAAGGCTGCTGCCGCTCTGCTTCAGGAAATCCTACAGCGCCCAATTCAATCGCTTAGGGCTGCTTGGTTCCCCATCTGACCCGGTTCGCAACATCCTTGTCGCATAGGTCCCAAAACAAAACGGACAACAGCACAGGAACTATACCTCTTCGGCGGCCTGTGGGCAATCTCCCGTGGCCGAAAAGTGGCGAATGAGCCGAGCCAGTTCGCCCCGTAGTTCACCACGTGGAACCACCCGGTCCACAAGGCCGTGCTCCTCCAGAAACTCTGCGGACTGGAAGCCTTCAGGGAAGTCCACCTGGGTCGTTTCGCGGATGACTCTGGGACCTGCAAACCCAATGAGAGCGCCCGGCTCCGCCAAAATAATGTCGCACTGGGTGGCAAAACTCGCGGTGACACCACCAGTCGTCGGATTGGTCAGAATACCGATGTAGGGCAACCCCGCATCCATATGTGCAGCGATGGTTGCCGATGTCTTGGCCATCTGCATCAGGCTGAACAGACCTTCGTGCATGCGCGCTCCGCCGCTCGCGGTGACCACCACGAGAGGGAAGCGTTTGCGAGTGGCCAATTCGGCCAAGCGCGCCACCTTCTCACCCACGGCGACCCCCATGCTGGCGCCGATGAAACGGAAGTCCATGACGCCCAGCGCCAGGCCTTGCCCCTCGAGCGTGGCCGCACCGCAGACGATTGCCGATGTCAACCCCGTTTTGGCCCAGGCCTTCTCCAACTTCGCTGCATAGTCGCCGAAATCGAGCACGTCCACCGACTTCACTCCAGCGTCGATTTCCTGAAAACTCTCTTTGTCCGTCAGCTGGCTGATTCGCACTGCGGCCGAGACTGGGTAGTGGAAGCCACATGCCGGGCAGAGCTGCAGGTTCTCCTCCAGCTTTGTGCGGTATACGACCGCACCGCATCCTTTGCATTTCAACCACAAGCCAGCCGGTATGTCTCGCTTATGCTTCGTGTGGACCGTCGAATATCTCGGCTTTTTGAAAAGCGCCATGTTCGCTATCCCCTTGCACATGTAAGAATCGCAACCGACTGCGCGCCACCATCGAGCAACGTCTCGACGGCTTCGGACAGTGTGGAGCCAGTGGTGATCACGTCATCAATCAGGAGCACGTTTCTGCCATCGATCCATTGTTTGGACCGAGTGCCGAACGCGCCTTTAATGTTGCGGCGGCGACGGTTTATGTCAAGCAGTGCCTGTCGATCCGTGGCGCGTACTCGGCGAAGTGCTTTGCGCACGGGAAGTCCCAAGGCGTCCCCCACGATATCAGCGAGAAATCCGGCCTGGTTGTAGCCTCGGGACCAGAGCCGCCGCCAGTGCAGCGGCACCGGCACTACCAGATCCACTGCGGCGGTGCTGTGCTCCTGCCAGTTCTCCGCCATGCGCGACCCGAGAAAAGGCGCCAAATAGGTGCAGCCACCGTACTTGAAGCGGTGCACTAGTTTCCTGGGCATGTCACGGAAGCGAAAAACGGATACGGCGTCGATCCAGGGACGCACGGATTCCGTAAGACAGTCGGCGCATTTTGCCAGGACTCCGTCCAACTCCCCTCCGCATCCGGGACAGCGTGGCGTTGGTATCTCCGGAAGGTTGCGGGCACATTCTTCGCAGATGGCACCATGCTCGGGGCGACATTGCGCCAGACACACCGGGCAGATCGGAGGGATGACAAAGCGGAACACGCTCCGCCCAAGGTATCCACCCCATCTAGCCATCGAGCCTAGCCTGCAATTCGTCCAGTTTCTTCTGCAGGTCCCTTACCGTGTCCTTGAGACGTCCCAGATTGCGGACCTGCGATTGCTGCCGCATGTGGACCCGCACTTCTGACGCAGGAGAACCCATGAGCTTCAAGCCTGGCACCACATCCCGCGCGACGGCGGACTGCCCGGCGACCATCACGCCATCGCCGATGCGCACATGTCCGGTGACGCCACTCTGACCTCCAAGGACCACGCCATTGCCAAGGCGGCTACTGCCTGCGACACCGACCTGGGCGATCACCAGACAACACTGTCCGACAACCACATTGTGGGCAATCTGAACCAGAT
>JAGLDW010000896.1 GCA_023145395.1 Lentisphaeria bacterium
ATGCGGGTGTCGATGCGGGAGTCGACGCCGGATTCGATGCCGGCGACCAGGCCGGAGACACCGATCCCGAAACCTGCGTGGATCAGGACGAGGATGGCTATGGCCTGGGTGTGACCTGCCTGGGTCCAGACTGCGCCCCTGATGATTCGACTCGATATCCAGGAGCCACGGAAGCGTGCAACGGCTTGGACGATGACTGCGACGGCCTCATCGATGAAGATGGCGTTTGCCCGCAAGCCAATCCCTACCTCTGGGTCTTTGTGCTGGCCGGGCAATCCAACATGGTGGGTCTTGGAATCAACGCGGAACTGAGCGCGGCGGACGCAAACGTGCGGCCCGCTACCTATGTATTCTGCGATTTCGTGGGGGGACACGCCAACTCCAACTGCGGCAGTTGGCATGATTTGTCTCCAGGTTTCGGCGTAGACCCAGGCCGATTCGGACCGGAGCTGACATTCGGGCACCGCCTGCACGAGCTCTGGCCCAATCGGGCCATCGCCATCATCAAAGTAGCCGTGGGAGCCACCACGCTGAGTGGGCCCTGGGCCGCCAATTCAGGAACTCTCTACCAAGCCCTCATCAATCAGGTGCACGCGCAAATGAACGATCTGCACCTCGCATGGAGTCCGCGGATCGCGGGCTTTGTGTGGATGCAAGGAGAGTCTGACGCATGTTCCTCCGATGATGCCCGCGACTACTACAATAATCTGCGCGCTCTGGTCGGAGCACTGCGCTCGGATATGGGGCTGGATCTGATGCCCATCACAGCCGGACTCATCGTGGATGATCCCATTTGGCCCGAAGCCGACGAAGTGCGCGACGCCACCATTCTCTTGGCTGAGCAGTTGGGTCCCATGGATGTCGTGGAAACCACGGACCTGCCGCGGCATGCCGAAGATCCGGCCCACTACAACACGGCTGGCACCCTGGCGCTGGGCCGACGCTTCGCCGAAAGCGTACACACCGGCCTGGCGGACTTGCAGTGGGACTTTCCCGCCGACTTTTCTTCCGCCCCTGGAGATGGCTTTTGGCAATACGGGACCTGCGCAGACAGCGCCTGCAGCTGGCTGACTTGGGACAATTTCTGGGGAAGATGGGAAAACGAGGATGAAAGCGTGCTCATCGGAGAGGGATGGATTCGGCCTGGGGACCAGCAACAAGCAGAGCTTTCCTGGTGGGCACCCGCCGATGGCCGCATTGAAATCACGGCCTCGACAAACCTGCTCAACGCCGGCGGCGGCGGCTCTCTTGTCTTTGTCACCCGGGATGACCGAATCCTCTTGGGCCCGGTCCAGGTCACGCCATCGACGCCAGCCGAGATCAGCTTAATCTTGGATGTTCAACAAGGTCATCAAATCAGATTCATCACGGATTCCGGCGCAACAGCGGACGGGGTCTTGGACATCACCAATTGGCAAATATCAATTCACATGTCGCATGTTGCAGGCGATTGATTACAGACTCCACACCAGGGAGCCCATGATGAGAGCCACCTTCCCATTCTTGTTCGTCAGCATGATCTTGACCCTTGCGCTGACTGCCTGCGGCGAGACCAAAGACAACACCTGCACCGACTGCGACGATCAGGACCCCTGCACCCTCGACAGCTGCGTCGAGGGCCAGTGCGTGCATGAAAACACCTGCGCCTGCCGTAACGACGACGACTGTGACGATGCAGACGCCTGTACCTACGACACCTGCGAGGGCGGTCAGTGCGCACACCAGGAAATTTGCGTCTGCGAACAAGATTCTGATTGCGACGACAGCAATCCATGCACGAACGACAGCTGCCTACAGGGTCACTGTACCCGCGACTACAACACGGCCGCCTGCGACGACGGAATCGCTTGCACCGAAAACGATCACTGCGACACGGGCAGCTGCGTGGGCCAAGCCATCAACTGCGACGACGGCAATCCCTGTACCGACGACTCCTGCGACAACGGCGAATGCGTTCATCGGGAAATCTGCTCCTGTGATCAAGATTCAGATTGCGACGACAGCGATCCCTGCACCGACGACGTCTGTAACAACGGCGAATGCGCACACCAAAACATCTGCGCCTGCGTCGAAGATTCGGATTGCGACGACGACGATCCCTGCACCGACGACGTCTGTAACAACGGCGAATGCACACACCAGAACATCTGCGCCTGCGTCGAAGATTCGGATTGCGACGACGGCAATCTCTGCACCGACGACGCCTGCAATGCGCAAAACATCTGCACCAACACGGCGAACAGCGCTCCCTGCGACGACGACGATGTCTGCACCGAAAACGACACGTGCAGCGAGGGCATTTGCTCGGGCAACGACATCTGCGGCGGCTGTGATCCGGTCGCCCTGCCCGAACCGGTCCCCATGGCTCCTTTGCCCGGTGAAACCAACCCAGGTCGCAGCGAGTCCACCACAACCAACGGATTTGCGGACGACTATATCTACAGTGCGAACAATGAGCTCAAAGTCGGCTCCCGACGGGAATGGGGCGGCACCATCATCTTTTTCGGTCAGAACGTCAACGACGAGCCGGGCAGAAACAGCACCAACACCATCGACGCCAACGACACAGGTCGCGAAGTGCAGGTGGCCTTCTACGATCCGGATCGAGCCATGCAGGACTGCGCCTGGGACGAATCCTGCGCCTCCTCTTCCACCAATTGCGAATTCTCCATCACCTTCCTGGGCTGGAATCCCGTTCAAGGAGGCAATCGCTGCAACAGGGGCTCCGGCGTTGAGGACGTGGTCAGCCAGGACGGGGTGCAGACGGTCACAACGCTTCCTCTGTTCTGGAATCCCAACTGGGATCGGGAGGATTGCTCTGACTTTGCATGCAGCGATCCGAACTTTCGCGAGCGCCGCTCGGACGTCCGGGTCGAACAACGCATGCGCTTCGTCCGCAGCCACGTGGTGGAACTGCAATACACCCTGACCAACCTCGGCGACCTGAACCACAGGTCAACCGCCCAGGAGATGCCCACCGTATACACCGCCAACGGAAACAGAGATCCGGACAACAACCTCACTCCAGATCTATGGCGACTGTTCAACTCCGAGGGGGCGGAAATCGCCATCGACGAAGAAGGCAACGACGGGTTTTTCTACAAGAACTACAGCTCCCCGGGCGGCTGGTCCTGCATGCAAAACACCAACCTGGACTACGGCGTGGGCCTGTATTCGGAAAACCGCCTGCCCAACGCCCAGGGCTGGCAAAACAGAGACCTGCCCTTCAACAACTTCCGCCCTGTTTTTCCCTTCGGCATCCCCCCATACGGCGAAGTCATCGCTCGGTCTTATTTGATTCTGGGCAGAAAAACCACGATCGAATCCGAGGCCGCGTGGCTGGACCAAAATCTGCCCCCCTTCGGCTGGCTCGACGGCCCCACGTCCGATCAAAGCGTCAGCGCTTCGTTTCCGGTCTCCGGCTGGGTCCTGGACAA